>NZ_JCBANU010000012.1:0-137490 GCF_059816145.1 Methylobacterium sp. 001424705
TCGTCTACGTCTCCAACGCCCCCTTCACCGAGGTCCAGAAGGTCCTCTCCGTCTTCTCCACCGTCACCGCACCGGTCTCGGCGGCGGCATCGGTCTACAGCGTCTCGCGCTGACACGAAAAAGGGGGCGCTCGCTGCGCCCCCTCCCTTCGTTCGCCGACGTACCCGATCCTAGAAGTAGGACTTCAGCGTGCCGCGGCGGCGGACGTCCAGCGTGGCGCAGTGGAACGAACCACCGAACGGGCCGTAGGACAAGAACGGCGCCGGGATCGGATCGAACCCCCAATCCTTGAGCGCCTTGATCAGTGTCGGCTGGCTCGCGTCGACAACGATCTTCTTTTCGTCGAGCGCCAAGACGTTGATCGACGTCCAGGGCGAGCACATCGAGATCTTGCTCATGAAGCCCTCGACGGGATCGGGCCGGGGCGCGATCAGCACGTCCCACTTCTTCAGGACGGCGGGCAGCTTCTCGACGTCGATGTAGTCCGGGTTGACCAGCACCTTGCCGGGCGCCAGCGGCATGAACGACGAGTCGATGTGCATCGGCTGCGGGCAGCGGCTCTCGATCTCATGGACCCGGAAGCCGGAGCCGAGGTGGCGGCGCAGCCACTCGATGCCCATCAGGTTGGTCACGTTGGAGCGCGTCACGAAGATGTCGCGGCCGCAGCGCACGAAATCGGCGGCGTCGAAGACCGGCTCGAACTCATTGACGGTGAACTGCATCGGTTCGCCGGCCTTCAGGTTCGGCACCCGGTAGTCGTAGTTGTAGAGTTCGTCCGTGAGCTGCGGCCGGGGCGCCGAGGTCCAGCGCGCACCGTTCCGGAAGTACTCCTTGAACAGCGAGCGGTAGGCATCACCCTCGAAGTAGCGCGAGCGCCAGCACATCGGGCTCTCGATGATCTCGTCGCCGATCACGAGGTACGGATCGCGTGGGCAGGCGACGCAGAAGCCGCGGGAGGACCAGCGCGGCGCCTTGTACTTCCGCGAGAAGTCGAGCGAGTCAGGACGGCGGATCCTCACGCCCTCGCCGGCCAGGATCGAGATGAAGTTGTCGAGCTCCTTCTGCGCGAGCGTCTTCATGAACTTCGGGTACCGGAACCCGGACGCGAAGCGATAGAACGGCTGGGCCGCTCGCGGAAGGTTGAAGATGACCGTCAGGTGGTGTGTCGGAATGGTCGCACCGTCGAGACTTCCGACGATGACCTCCTCCAGCGGGTCCCACTCGTTCCAGGCCATCACCGGAGAGCTCGGCGCGGGATCGCGGGTCGCCCCGTAGGCGCTTCCGGCGTAGCGCTCCATCTGCGCGTCGTCGTGCACGACCTCACCGGTCGTGATGTGTGATTCGCGGTCCATCGAATTCCGTTCCCCTGTCCGCCCCGACGGCTGATTCTCGGGCCTTCCGCCCTGTGCCGCTTTGGTTCTGACTGTGTCTCCGGGGTGATAGACAACGGTTCCCAAAGCTGCAACTTCCGGAGACGTTCACCGTTTCCGACGGTTTTTTCCGGTCGGAAACACGGCGGATCTAAGCTGCGATTCGCTGTGCTGCTGGCCGAAAGGGGCCCATGAAACGTCTCACGACATTGGCCCTGATCGTCGGTCTCTGCACGGTCGTCGGCCTGTTCCTGTCCTCGGGACTGGAAGACGTCGCGGCTGCTGTGGTCAGCGCCGGTTGGGGTGCCCTGATCGTGGTCGTCGCACGCGCCGTCGCGGTGGCCTGGGCCGGCCTCGGCTGGTTCGTGATCTTTCCGGCAGCGGCGCGCCCGACGCTCTGGGACTGCATGACCCTGCGCTTCGTGCGTGAGGGCATCAACACGCTCCTCCCCGTGGCCCAGGTCGGCGGCGATTTCGTCGGTGCCCGGCTCCTGACCAAGCGCGGTGTGCCCGGCGGAATCGCGGGCGCCAGCATGTTCGTCGACCTGATGACCCAGGCGGTCACCCAGTTCCTGTTCACCGTCGCGGGCGTCCTGCTCCTGGTCTGGATCGCCGGCGATGGTCCGATCGTCCGGACGGTGGCGGGCGGTCTCGCCCTCGCGGCGCCCGCTCTCGGCGCTTTCTACCTGATCCAGCGCCGGAGCGGCCATCAGGTCATCCAGGCCCTGGTCAGCCGCTTCGCCGGCTCGCGCGAATGGCGGGCCCTCGGCGCCATCGACGTACTCTACGACAGCCTGAAGCGTCTCTACGGCAACCGCGGCCGCGTCGCCGGTGGCCTCGGCATCCATCTGATCGGCTGGTTCATCGGCACGGTCGAGGTCTATGTCGCCCTGCATTTCATGGGCTATCCGGTCAGCATCGTCGAGGCGGTGGTGATCGAGAGCCTCGCCCAGGCGGTTCGCGGCGCGGCCTTCGCGGTCCCGGGCGCCCTCGGCGCCCAGGAGGGCGGCCTCATCGCGCTCTGCGCCATCTTCGGCATCCCCGCTGAGGCGGCCCTGGCGCTGTCCCTGGTCAAGCGTCTCGCCGACCTTCTGGTGGGTGTTCCCGGCCTCTTCGCCTGGCATGCGCTGGAGGGCACCCAGGCCGTCGAGCCGGTGGCGGCGGAGGCGCGGGCCGAACCCGCCCTGCGGCACGACCTTCTCGTCCCGGTGCTCGCCAATGACTTCGGCAGCCGCGCTCGCGCCGAGGCCGATCTGGGAGATCTCAAGAAGTGCGCCTGAATCGCGTCGTTCTCGCAGCCCTCCTCTTCGGCCTGCTGCACCTGAGCCCGACCGCGCGCGCGGCGGACGATGCCGCGGTGGAGTCGATCAGCAAGGTCTATACGACCTTCGAAGCGGCCCTGAAGGAGGCTCCGAAGGATGTCGGGGCGCGTGCGGCCAGCATTGGTCCCACCCTGAGCGAGACCTTCGATTTCCCGGCCATGATCCGCCTGGCCGCCGGACCGAAGTGGAAGACGTTCACGCCGGAGCAGCAGGGCGCGCTGACCGAGGCCTTCGGCCGATACTTCACCGCGACCTATGCCACACGACTCGCGCAGGCGGCCGGCGGCAAGTTCACGGTGAAACCGCAGAGCGAAGCGCGGGGTGCCAACCGCGTCGTCCAGACCGAAGTCGCCAACAAGGACGGCGACACCTCCCAGGTCGATTTCCTGGTCGGTTCCGGTAACCGGGTGCAGGACGTCTATCTCAACGGGAACGTCAGCGAAGTGGCGAGCCTGCGCGGCAGTTTCGCCGAGCCGCTGAAGACCGGCGGTGCGGACGGCCTCCTCACATTCATGCGCGATCGCACCACGGGAATGCTCGCCGTCAAACCAGCGCCTTAGAGTCGGGTGAAACACGCCGGACTTTGTTCCTCTCCCCGCCTTCGACGATTCGCGCCGCTCGCTACCGCGGCACTCTCACGAGACCCGTGACCGAGCGATGCCCTTCATGGACCTGACCTGGCTCTCGCACCTTCTGCCGCTGATCGCCCTGGTCGGCTGCTTCTACGGCCTGACGGCGGCTGCCCTGGCCACGCGGTTCGCGCGGAAGCCCGAGCCGAAGCTCGGATCCACGGTCCCGACGGTCACGATCCTCAAGCCCCTCTGCGGGATCGAGCCGAACCTCTACGAGAATCTCGAGACGTTCTGCCAACAGGCCTATCCGGCGCCGGTCCAGATCGTGTTCGGTGTCCAGAACGCCGCCGATCCGGCGATCCCGGTGGTCCGCCGGCTGCAGGCCACCTATCCGGCGGCTCGCCTGGATCTTGTGATCGACGCCCGCCAACACGGTTCGAACCGCAAGGTCTCGAATCTGATCAACATGTCGGCCCGCATCGCCCATGACGTCGTCGTCCTCGCCGACAGCGACATGGTGGTGAAGCCGGATTACCTCGCCCGCATCGTCGCTGCGCTGGGCCAGCCGGGCGTCAACGGCGTCACCTGCCTCTATCACGGTGTACCGGCGCATCGGGGCATCTGGGCCCACCTCTCTGCGCTCGCCATCGATGTCCAGTTCCTCCCCAACGTGGTGATGGGGACGTCCCTCGGCCTCGCCAACCCGTGCTTCGGCTCGACCATCGCCTTCAGCACGAAGGCGCTGGCGGCGATCGGCGGCTTCGAGGCGTTTCGGGACGATCTCGCGGACGATTATGCCATCGGCGAGGCCTTGCGCGCGCAGGGTGGCCTCGTGGCGATCCCGAGCTTCAGCATCGGGCACACCTGCGTCGATACCGACTTGGCGAGCCTGTGGAGCCACGAGCTGCGTTGGAACCGCACCATCCGAAACGTCGATCCGGCCGGATACGCCGGTTCGTTCGTCACGCACGCCTTTCCGCTGGCCCTGATCGGCGCGCTGATTCCCGGGGCTGGCACCACTGCCCTCGCGGTCGCCGCCTTTGCACTCGCCTGCCGCATCGTCCTCTGCGTCCGGTTGGAACGTGCCTTCGGCCTCGCCGCGCACCCCTACTGGCTGTTGCCGATACGTGACATCCTCTCCTTCATGAACTTCACCTGGAGCTTCGTCTCAGGTGCGGTGACATGGAAGGGCCACGATTATCGCGTGGTTGCAGACGGTACCTTGATCCCGGAGACGACGCTCGGCCGCGATGCTGGTGCATCGTCGCTCTGATCTTCGCCTCGACCCTCGTTTCATCTTTCCCCTGATCTCGCTGAGGCCTTGAACCCCATGCGCACCCTCTTCCTGCAGGCCCCCACCTTCGACGGCTTCGATGGCGGCGCCGGCTCCCGCTACCAGGCCAAGCGCGAGATCAAGTCGTTCTGGTATCCGACCTGGCTCGCTCAGCCGGCCGCTCTGGTGCCGAACTCGAAGCTGATCGACGCCCCGCCACACAACATCAAACTCGACGAAATCGTCGCGCAGGCGCACGATTTCGATCTCGTGGTGCTTCACACCTCGGTTCCGTCGTTCAAGTCGGATGTGAAGACCGTCGAGGCGCTGAAGGCCGCCAACCCGAAGCTCATCGCCGGCCTGATCGGCGCGAAGGTGGCGGTGGACGCCGCCGGCTCCATGGCGCAGGCCCCCTGCATCGATTTCTGTGCCCGCAACGAGTTCGACTTCACCGTCAAGGAAGTCGCTGATGGCACCCCGATGTCCGAGATCAAGGGCTTGTCCTATCGTGATGCCAATGGCGTCGTGGTCCATAACGAGGACCGCGAGATCATGACGGACATGGATCAGCTGCCGTTCGTGACGTCGGTCTACAAGCGCGACCTCGAGATGGAGAAGTACTTCATCGGTTACCTGAAGCACCCCTACATTTCGTTCTATTCGGGCCGTGGCTGCAAGTCGCGCTGCACCTTCTGCCTCTGGCCGCAGACGGTCGGCGGCCACACCTATCGGACCCGCTCGGTCGCGCACGTGATCGAAGAGATCAAGTACTGCCTGAAGGAATTCCCGCAGACGAAGGAGTTCTTCTTCGACGACGACACCTTCACGGACAACCTGCCCCGCGCCGAGGAGATCGCTCGCGAGCTCGGCAAGCTCGGCGTGACCTGGTCGTGCAACGCCAAGGCGAACGTGCCCCGCGAGACCCTGAAGGTCCTGAAGGATAACGGCCTGCGCCTGCTGCTGGTCGGCTACGAGTCCGGCAACCAGAAAATCCTGAACAACATCAAGAAGGGCATGCGCGTCGAGGTGGCCGAGAAGTTCACGAAGGACTGCCACGAACTCGGTATCGCCATCCACGGCACCTTCATCGTCGGCCTCCCGGGCGAGACGAAGGAGACGATCCAGGAGACGATTGCCTTCGCCAAGCGCATCAACCCGCACACGATCCAGGTCTCGCTGGCCGCGCCCTATCCCGGTACGTTCCTCTACAAGCAGGCCGTCGAGAACGGCTGGCTCGACGTCGAGAATGCTGAACTGGTGGATGAGAACGGCGTTCAGATCGCGCCGCTTCACTATCCGCACCTGTCGCATACGGAAATCTTCGCGGCCGTCGAGGAATTCTACAAGAAGTTCTATTTCCGTGCGCCGAAGATCGCCTCGATCGTCTCCGAGATGGTTCGGTCCCCCGACATGATGAAGCGTCGCCTGCGCGAGGGCGTGGAGTTCTACCGCTTCCTCAAGGAGCGTCAGACCAGCGCCGCCGCCTGAGCGCGACGCCAGTTCGATGTGAGACGGCCGGGCTGGAAAGCCCGGCCGTTTCGCGTTTCGGGGTTCAGGTCCCCAGCCGCGGACGGGGATCTCGTCCGCCAACCGGAGCCGCTGTATGAAGCGATTGGTTGTCACGGCCGATGACTTCGGCCTCAGCCTTCAGGTCAATGAGGCGGTGGAGCAGGCCCACCGCGACGGTATCCTCACTGCCGCGAGTCTGATGGTCTCGGCGCCGGCCGCCGCTGATGCAGTGGAACGGGCCAAGCGCCTGCCGTCCCTGCGGGTCGGTCTGCATCTCGTGATGGTGGAGGCTTGGCCGACTCTGCCGCCGGCCGAACTGCCGGATCTCGTCGGGCCGGACGGGCAGATTCGCAGCGATATGGGCCGGCTGGGTCTGGATCTCGCGCTGAAGGCATCGGCGCGCCGACAGCTCGCTGCAGAGATCGAGGCGCAGTTCCGCGCCTATGCGGCGACGGGCCTGTCCCTCGACCACGTCAACGCCCACAAGCACTTCCACGTGCACCCGCTGATCGCCGGGCTCGTCCTGGCGGCCGGCGCTCGGCACGGCATGCGGGCGATCCGCGTCCCGCGGGAGACCCGGGCGGTCCTGCGGGCGGCCGAGCCGGGGACGCAGGCGAAGGCGGCCCTGGACACGGCACCCTGGGCCGCGCTCCTCGCGGTCCGCGCACGCCAGGCCGGCCTCCTGATCCCCGATCGGACGCTTGGTCTCGCTTGGTCGGGAGCAATGACGCCGGCCCGTGTGGCGGGCCTTCTGACACATCTGCCGGACGGTCTCACCGAACTTTATACCCACCCGGCGACCGGGGGCGGGTTCCCGGGCGAGGCTCCGGGTTATGCCTACGCGGCCGAGCGCGACGCGCTCATCGCTCCGGAAAGTTCGGCGGCCGTCGCCGGGATCCCGCGTGGCGGGTTCTCGGACTTTCTGACGTGAGGGTTCGAACGGCCCGTCGCCGATCGCGCTTCCGGATCGGAAACGGGCGCGGATTCGATCCGCGCCCGTTTTTCGTTTTGCTTTGAAAGTAGCGGCCTACTTCGCGGGAACGGCTTCCGCCGTCTGAGCCCGTGCGGTCGGCGGCAGGGCTGCGTCGCCTTCGGGGCGCTTCGGATCGGGGTGCTTGGGCGGTGGGCCAAGGAAGGCCGGGACCACGAAGAACGCGGCTACCAGGGTGAAGAACAGCGACAGGGCAAGGAGCTTGCCCATGCTGGCCGTGCCCGGATGGCTGGAAAGCACCAGCGAGCCGAAGGCGGTGCCGGTGGTCAGGGCCGAGAAGAAGATCGCCCGCGTCAGGCTGGAGGCCAGCATGTCGGTGACGCCGGCCCGCCAGGCGATGACGTAGTAGATGTGGAAGGCCACGCCGACGGCGAGCATCAACGGCATCGCAATGATGTTGGCGAAGTTCAGCGGCATCCCGACGATGTGCAGCGCCATCAGCGTCCACAGGGTCGCCAGCACCAGGGGCCCCAGGGTCATCGCCACGTCCCACGGCTTCCGGAGCGCCACCGACAGGATGATGAAGATCAGGACCAGGGCGGTGATCGCGGCCTGCAGGAACGCGCCGAGGATGGTGTAGCTCGACGAGGTCGTCGCGACGGGAGCCCCGGTCGCGTGCGGCGCGACGCTCTGGACCTCCTTGGCGAAGTTCCGCAGGACGCGGTTGTCGTTGGCGTCACCGCTCGGGTGGACCTCGATCCGCGAGCGTCCGTCGGCGGCGACCCACTCGGCCTTGAGCTTCGGCGGCAGGTTGTCCAGCGTAACTTTCTCGGGGTTCAGGAGCCCTGAGAGGCGGGTCAGCAGCGTCTTCAGGTCGGTGGTGAGCGCGACGCTGGCGGCCTCGCGGGTGCCGACCGGTGCGGCGGCGAGCTTGTCGAGGTCGGTGGCGAGGTCGCCCGCCGCCTTCGCGCCTGGTGCATCGGAACCTGACGCGATGCCCCGCAGGGCCGTGACCGCCTCCTTGATCGCCTTGACGTTGTCCGCATCCGTGGGCGGCGGCGGCTTGCGGCCCGGATTCAGCACGGGACCGAGGAGCTGCGCCGTCTCGGCGATGGTCGCGAGCTTCTGGTCCTGATCCGGCGGCACGAAGGTGTTGATGTCGATCACCTTGGCCACCGACTTCAGCTTCGTGAGCTTGTCGGCCAGGGCCGGGACAGCCTCCACGGAGGGCGCCATCACGTCGATGATGTTCGGGCTGGTCGCCGGATCTTTAATCAGGTCGAGATAGGTCGAGATCGACTCCACCTTCGGGCTGCGCAGGTGCATCGGGTTGGAGTCGAAAGGCAGCTTGAAGAGAAGCGGAGTGCCCGCCAGCGTGATCACGCCGACGCCGATCAGGATCGGCTTGCGGTTGCGGATGATCCACGGGTCGACGCCGGCGAGCCAGGTGGTCTCGACGGCCTCGCGCTCGCCCTTCGGCTTGAACACCGCGATGAGCGCGGGCAGCAGCGTGAGGGCAAACAGATAGGCCACGATCATGCCGACACCGGCGATGAGGCCGAGCTCGGAGACGCCGCGGAACGCGGTGGGCAGGAACGCGAAGAAGCCGGCGATCAAGGAGATCGCCGCCAGGGTCAGCGACCAGCCGACTCCGTGCGCCGCGGCCCGCATGGCCGAGAGGAGGTCGGGCTGCTCGAAGCGGTCGGCACGGTAGCGGACCGCGAACTGGATGCCGAAATCGATGCCGAGGCCGACGAAGAGCGCCGCGAACGCCACCGAGATCGGGTTCAATTCGCCCACCATCAGCAGGCCGAGGCCGGCGGTGACGATGAGGCCCGCAAAGGTGGTGATCAGCACGGCGCCGATCAGTGGCGCGGAGCGCAGGGCGAGCCAGAGGAACAGGACGATCGCCCCGACCGTGACGCTATAGTTCAGGAGCGCATCTTCGGAGAGGGTGGCGAATTCGTCATCCGCCACCGCCACGGGACCGGTCAGCCGCATGCGTGGCGCACCGGCGAATTCAGGACCACCCAGGGTGTTGATCTTGAGATCGGAAGCGACCTTGCGCACCACCTCGGTGGCGTTCGCGCCGGGCTGCAGAGCGTTGTAGTCCAGCACCGGCTGGATCATCACGAACTTGCGCAGGTCAGTGCTCTGCGTCTGCCCGTTCGACAGGAGCATCTGCCAGGACATCCGCGCCGGCTCGCCGGCCAGCACCTTGCGCACGGTCGCGTCGATCTGCGTCATCGGCCGCTCGAGATCCTCGAGCTTGGCATCGCCGCTCTTGATGCCGCGTGCGCCGAGACCCAGCACCCGCATGATACCGCGCAGGGACGGATCGGCGGCCAGCGGACCCAGCAGACCCTGCTGCTGCACGAGCTGCTCGGTGGTCTTGGTCAGCTCCTCCTGCGACATCAGGAGGAAGCCGTTCTTCTCGTAGAAGGCACCGCCGTCCGGACGGTAGACCGACTCGATCATGTCCTTGTGGCTGACGAGGGCCGCCGAGAACTCGGCCGCCGCTTCCTCCGCCTCCTCGGGCGTCTTGCCGTCGATGACCGCGACGAGGGTGCCCGTGCGTTGCGGAAAGGCCTTCTCGTAGTTGATCTCGTCCTGTCGCCAGGGCACATCCTTGTCGATCAACCGCTCGACGTCGGTATTGATCTTGAAGAGGTGAGCCGCCACACCGGCACTTGCCACGGTGACGAGTGCGACGAGAGCTATGACCAACCAGCGACGCTGGACGGAAAACGCGACGAGCCGTTCGATCACGAGTATCCTACCTGCCTGAGCGATCCGATTGCCGCCCGGCCGCGCCACATGTGGGCGCCGAGGCCAGTACGGCCACGGGACGGGAATCGATCTGTCTTGTGACGCCGGTTATCACCTGTTGGTGCAAAACCCGAATCCGGCGCGCGATCGGCCGGAGAGCGACGGTCCTCGGATCATCGAACGAATCGCATCGCTCACACGAATTTGCTTCACCGTGGCGCTCACCTAGCGAGCAAATGTCTGTAATGCAACGCGAACGGATCGATCAGTCTCCGGTTCGTCCAGGCGTGCGCTTTCGCACCGCACTTCTCCACGACCCAAGCTTTGCTGGATCGAAGAAGCGGTGGCGAACAGCCAAGCTGCGGCCCAGGCATGCAGCCAAGGACTAGGAATAAGCGCTTCCGGCGGAGCTATATGCCGCCGGAGCGTTCCGGCTGACCGAAGGGTCCGGGTCACCGTCTGTGGCCGGATTGTTGCAGCACCCGGAGAACTTGCGCGAACGGCATCCATTCGGAGCCTTTCGGATTGGTTCCAGTCTAGCTCGCTGGAATTTGGCCTTTTTTCACGCTAAGCAGCCCGATACATCGGGGCCAACAACAAGGAGCCGCGTCTTGGGCATCCCTATCCGGTACGTCGCGAAGATTGGCGGCTACATCCTGAAGCAGCACCTCACCGGTCGCAAGCGCTACCCGCTCGTGATGATGATGGAGCCGCTGTTCCGCTGCAATCTTGCCTGCGCCGGCTGCGGGAAGATCGATTACCCCGACGAGATCCTGAACAAGCGGCTGCCGGTCGCCGACGCGCTGGAATCCGTGCGCGAGTGCGGTGCGCCCGTGGTGGTGATCGCCGGCGGCGAGCCTCTGCTGCACAAGGATCTGCCCCAGATCGTCGAGGGCATCATCGCGCAGAAGAAGTTCGCCATCGTCTGCACGAACGCGCTTCTGCTCGAGAAGAAGATCAAGGAGTACAAGCCCAGCCCGTACTTTACCTGGTCGATCCATCTCGATGGCGACAAGGAGATGCACGACCAGTCGGTGTGTCAGCGCGGCGTCTACGACAAGGCGGTGGCGGCGATTGCGAAGGCCAAGGAGATGGGCTTCCGCGTCACCATCAACTGCACCTTCTTCAACAACTCGTCCGCCGACAAGATCGCCGATTTCTTCGACAGCGTGACGAAGATGGGCATCGACGGCATCACCGTCTCGCCGGGCTATGCCTACGAGCGGGCGCCCGATCAGAAGCACTTCCTGAACCGCAAGGCGACGAAGGAGCTCTTCCGCGGCGTGTTCCGGCACGGCAAGGAGAAGGGTCGCGAGAAGTGGACCTTCCAGCAGTCGGGCCTGTTCCTGGACTTCCTGGCCGGCAACCAGACCTACCACTGCACGCCCTGGGGCAACCCGACCCGCACCGTGTTCGGCTGGCAGAAGCCCTGCTACCTCCTCGGCGAGGGCTACGCGGCGACCTTCAAGGAGCTGATGGAGGAGACCGACTGGGACTCCTACGGCACCGGCAACTACGAGAAGTGCGCCGACTGCATGGTCCATTCGGGCTATGAGGCCTCTTCGGTCGTCGACTCCGTGAAGAAGCCCTGGAAGCCCCTGGTGCACGCCCTCCGCGGCATCAAGACCGAGGGCGAGATGGCCCCCGAGGTCAGCCTGGAGAACCAGCGTCCGGCCGAGTTCGTGTTCTCGCGCAACGTCGCCCAGAAGCTGTCCGAGATCAAAGCCTCGGGTGTCGACACCAAGCGCGAAGCCCGCAACCGCAGCGCCGCCTGACCCAGGTTCGGCGCCGCCATCCGCGAACAGCGAAAGCCCCGCTCTGCTTCGGCAGGGCGGGGTTTTTCGTTGTCGTCCGGGTGCTGGCTGCGCGGGGAATCTCGCGGCAGGCGCCTTAAAAGGCCGAGATGCCGCGCTTCCGGGACGGGACGCCGATTCCGCCGCTGGCGATCTCCTCCGGGGTGGGGATGTCTGTCTGGGCCGCCGGCACAGGCACGGCCGCTGTCGTGACGGATGTGGGTTGCGGCAGCTTGCCCACGCGCTCGATGCGCACGCCGACATAGTCGCCGCGCCGCCAGGCGATCCGGACGAGGCAGAGGAAGTCCCGCCCGATGATCCGGAGCAGGAAGACGGGCGGGAGCGCCTGGCTCGCACCGACGCAGATTCGTGCGCCCGATTTCGAGACGTCCTTCACGCTGCACGGAATCTCGGTGCCGTCCCGAAACCGGATCGTCGCGATCCAGTTTGTCGGGCTGCGCTCCTCGCGCCGCGGGATCGGCGCCGCTGATTCGGGTTGCTCCATGCGGGTCGTCACGGGGTTCCGTCTTTGCGCACCGTGCGCGTCGGCGCATGCTAGCAGCAGAAGTCTTTACAGACGGATATCGCCCGCCGCACGCTCCGCTTGGCGATAAGTCGGCGGCGCGTCGCGGGCGGTCACGGCCGGGGAGGGCGGCGACGGTGCGCGGAGCGCAACCCGACCACGATCGGGCCTCCACGCGGCCTGAACGGCCCATTCCCGCGAAGCTTCGATCCGAATAGGGCGGGACGCCTTGCCTTGCCGGCGCGAATCCTGATAAGGCAACCGCCTTTCCGCGATGCATCGACACATCGCCGAGGCCGCCGTCAGGTGCCTCGTTCCCGAGACCCTATGGACAGGCGGCGGGCTCGTTCCCGACCGACGTGAGACCGATGAAGATTCGCAACTCCCTCAAGTCCCTCCGTGGCCGTCACCGCGACAACCAGATCGTGCGTCGCAAGGGCCGCGTCTACGTCATCAACAAGACCCAGAAGCGCTTCAAGGCCCGCCAGGGCTGAGGCCACGGGGTGCTTGGCCGCCAGACGCGGCAAGCGCGCACGTTGACGTCGCGATCCGGGGCGAGGAAGCTCCGACCATGTCGCGACCCTCTCCGCATCGATCCTGCCTGAAAGCCGCGCTCGTCGCGGCTTTCTGTGTTTTCCTCGCTGTCCCCGCCGGAGCCCGGCCGACGCCGGAGGCGCCGCCGCCGAAGAAGGCGCAGCCGCTGACCCTCGACGACCTCTACGCGCGCCTGAAGGCGGCGGGCGACGAGGCCGAGGCGAAGGGCATCGCGCGGCTGATCGAGCAGCGCCTGGGCCGATCCGGCAGCGCCACGGCCGACCTGCTCACCGAGCGGGCGCGGCAGGCGATGTCCAGTCAGGATCTCCCCCTGGCGATCGAGCTGATGGACCGGGCGACGACCCTGGAGCCCGGATGGTCGGAGGGCTGGAACCGGCGCGCGACGGTGTTCTGGATGCTGTCGGACCCCTCCGCGGCGATCGCGGACCTGCAGCGCACCCTCGTGCTGGAGCCGCGTCACTACGAGGCCTGGGCGGCCCTGGGGCGGATCTACCAGACCCTCGACGACAAGCGCCGCGCCCTGGAGGCCTTCCGCCGGGCGGCGGCGCTGTATCCCCGGATGGACCGGCTGCAACAGGCCATCGACCGGCTGTCGCCGGACGTCGACGGCCGCGACCTGTAGCCGATCATGCTCCTGCTCAAGCTGATCGCCGGCCTCCTGGCCGGCGGGGTCGTCCTCGCGCTCGTCGCCGCGGGCGTCACCCTGCTGATCGCAGCGCGGATCGACGCGCGCTATCCCCCGGCCGGACCGTTCGCGTCGGTGACCGGCGGGCGCATCGCCACGATCCAGGCCGGTCCGAACCCGTCCACCCTGGGCACGGTCGTCCTGCTGCACGGGGCCTCGGCCAACGCGGCCGACCCGATGGCGGATCTCGGCCGCCGCCTCGCCGCGGAGGGGTTCCGCGTCGTCGCCCTCGACCGGCCGGGCTTCGGCTGGAGCGACCGCCTGACCGGCGGCGCCATGGCGACGCCGAAGGCCCAGGCCGCGGCGATCGCCAAGGCCCTGACGAACCTCGGTGTCGGGCCCGCCCTCATCGTCGGCCATTCCTGGGCCGGTGCCCTGGCGACCGCGCTTGCCCTGGATCATCCCGATCGGGTCGCGGGCCTCGTCCTCCTCGCGCCGGCGGTGATGCCGCTGCCCGCGCTCGGACCGATCCCCTGGTATTACCGGCTGGCCCTGCTGCCGCCGGTGACCTGGCTCCTCAGCCGGACGGTGGCGACGCCGATCGGGCTCTACTACCTGGCGCCGGCGGGCCGGTCGGTGTTCCGGCCCCAGGAGGCGCCGGCCGGCTACCTGGAAGCGAGCCGGGCCGCCCTGGTCCTGCGTCCGGCCACGATGCTCGCCAATGTCCAGGACCTAATGGCGCTGCCGGAGGCCCTGACGCGCCAGAGCGCCGCCTACGACCGCATCACCGCGCCGACCGTCATCATCACGGGCGACCGCGACGGCATCGTCCCGGCGGACCGGCACGCGAGGCCGCTGGCGCACCTGATCCCGGGGGCCCGGCTCGTGGTCCTGCCCGGGATCGGCCACATGGTCCACGTCGTCGCCACGCAGGCCGTGGTCGACGAGGTCGTGCGCCTCGCCGAATCGCTGCCCGCTCCCTGAGGCGCGTCGGGCCCGGAGCCCGGCGCGCCCCCGGCCGGGTCAGGCCTTCGCGGCGTGCTCGCGGGTGACGAAGGCGATGCGCACGAGGTTCGTCGCGCCGGGCGTCCCGAACGGCACGCCGGCCACCACGATGATCCGGCCGCCGATCTCGGCGAAGTTTTCGCGCACGGCGAACTTCGCCGCCCGGAACGCCATGTCGTCCACGTCGCTCGCATCCTTGGTGACGATGGGGTGCGTACCCCAGCACAGGGCGAGGCGGCGCGCCGTCTCGCGCTTGGGCGTCAGCGCGATGATGGTCGCGTTGGGCCGAGAGCGGGCGAGGCGCAGGGCGGTGGAGCCGGAATGCGTCCAGGCCATGATGGCCGTGAGGTTCAGGGCGTCGACCATCTGGTGCGCCGCCGCCGCGATGGCGTCGGAGGCGGTGGCGTCGGGCTCGGAGCGCTGGGCCGTGAGGATGGTCCAGTAGAGGGCATCCCGCTCCACCTGCTCGGCGATCCGGCTCATCATCGAGATGGCCTCGATCGGGAAGGTGCCGGAGGCGCTCTCGGCCGAGAGCATCACCGCATCCGCGCCCTCGTAGACGGCGGTGGCGACGTCGGAGACCTCGGCGCGGGTCGGCACCGGGGCGGTGATCATCGATTCGAGCATCTGGGTCGCGACCACGACCGGCTTGCCCATGCGGCGCGAGGCGCGGGTGATGCGCTTCTGCACGCCGGGCACCTGCTCGAGCGGCATCTCGACGCCGAGATCGCCGCGGGCCACCATCAGGCCGTCGGAGATCTCGATGATCTCCTCCAGGCGGGTCAGGGCCTGCGGCTTCTCGATCTTGGCCATCACCAGCGCCCGGCCGGCCGCGACCTTCTTCACCTCGGCCACGTCCTCGGGACGCTGCACGAAGGAGACGGCGATCCAGTCGGCGCCTGCCGCGAGGCCGGCTTCGAGGTCGCCCCGATCCTTCTCGGTCATGGCGGCGACGGGAATCACCGTGTCGGGCAGGGAGACGCCCTTGCGATTCGAGATGCGGCCGCCGATCTCGACGCGGGTCACGGCACGGCCCTCGGACACCTCGGTCACCGTCAGCCGCAGCTTGCCGTCGTCGATGATGACGACGTGGCCGGGCTCCAGGGCCGAGAGGATCTCCGGATGGGGCAGGTAGACCCGCGAGACGTCGCCGGGCGTCGGGTCGCTGTCGAGCACGAAGGTGGCGCCGTTCTGCAGGATGGCGGCGCCCTCGGCGAAGGCGGCCACGCGCAGCTTCGGCCCCTGGAGGTCGACGAGGATCGCGATCGGATGCTTGAGCTCGCGCTCGATCGTGCGGATGACCTCGATCTTCTCGGGCAGCTTCTCGCGGGGCAGGTGGCTCATGTTGAGACGGAAGACGTCCGCGCCGGCGCGAAACAGCTTCTCGATCATCTCCGGCGTGTCGGAGGCCGGGCCCAGGGTCGCGATGATCTTCGTGCGGCGTGAACGTTTCACTGTGGTCTCCATCCCCAATACCAGCCTCGCCGGTTTCGGACGACCGGCGTTGAGCGAAGGGCCACAAGCACCGATGGGGCCGGCGCGTCAAGAACGCCGGACCGTGCCGGCGCCCGACGGACGCCGTCGCACTGCGCTGCCTGCATGCGCGCGCGGCCCCGCCGCCGGTTCCGGCGCGGGGGCTCCATGGCGGGAGACGCGGGACGCCGCGAAACCACGGGAACAGAACGAAAGCCGGTTCCCCGGCGTCCCTGGGCCCGGCCCCGGAGGCCCGAACCCGTCACGTCACGGCGTCTGTCTACGGCGTTGGCGACTCGGCTTGTGGCGGCCCCCCTCCGGTGCCCCGATCCCTTGCGGGATCGACGGCCCCGGCGGCCGGCTGATCATGGCCCAAGGCCCCGGACCCGCCTCGTAGTGGGCGGGCCGTCCGTTGTCTGGGGATGCCCCAGATGCCGGGCCGCCGAAACGGCCCTCCATCCGGAACACCTTGCGTCGCGCGGTGCCGCCCGGGGCGATGGCGAAACCGGGCCATCGACGCGGGCGCCGTCTCCTCCTCCCAAACCCGCCGACCCGGTCCGCCAGCGGGCCTCCCATCGGGGGAGGCGAGTGACGGCAAAAGAGCATACAATAGGAATATTGTCAAGAAATTCGTGCGGCCTCCTGGCCGTGATCGATGGCGGACGCTTGTCGCGATACCGTCGGTGGGCAGCCTGATGGCGGCCCGTACCGGGGTGGGATCGATCGAGTCGTGTCCTGCGACTCAACGGACCCTTCCCGGATGGGCACTGTCATGGGCCGACGCTTAGGCTCGTCTCAACCCGCTGCGCCCCGGAAAAGTCGGCTTCATGGCAATGGGGTAGAGTCAGAACCTCAGGCTGGAGTCGGTCGCTCTCCGCCGGTCTGCTTCGAAACGTGGGACAGCTGGACCGGACGTTCGACCTGCGCGGAAGTGCGCCGCCTAACGAAGCGCTTCCGCGATCCGGAGCAGCGTCGCGGTGACGATACGGGGGTCGAGGGGCGCCACGGCAGTCCGGATGCGAAATTCCGTATCGGCCACGATCCCGGAAGCCCTGTCCAAGATGCCACGACCCGACGCCGTCAGTTCGGTCTTCAGAACGCGCCCGTGCTCGGGGTGGGCCGTCCGCACGATGAAGCCGTTGCGCTCGAGCGCGACGAGGATCGCCTGCATCGTCTGCGGGGTGACGAAGGCGGTCCTCGCGAGCGTGGCGTTCGACGCGCCCGCCTTGCCCTGAAGGCAGGCGAGGACCGCGTATTGCGGCATGGTCAGCCCGATTTCACGAAGCTCGGCGTCCAGGCGGATGCGGAGCGCGTGCTGGGCCTGCTTCAAGGCGAAGCCGACGGTCTTGTACGGATCACGCATGCCGGACACGGCGGCCTCGCTTGACATATCAGCGCCCTTATACATATCAGGACCCTGACAATATCGTCGAACGTCGGCTTAGGGAAGACCCATCGTGCCCCATCTGATCGGACCGGATTTCATCGGTATCCAGGTCGTCGACATCGAGGCCGCGCGGGCCTTCTACACGAACGTCGTCGGGTTGAAGGCGGCCGCCCAAAACCCGCCCGGTGCCGTGGTCTTCGACACCAAGCCCATCCCATTCGCCGTCCGAACCCCCGTGATCGACCTGGGGGACACGGAAGACCTCGGCCGGGGCATCGCCATCTGGTTCGGCTGCGACGACGCCGACGCCCTGCACGATCACCTTGCCCAGCGGGGCACGACGATCGTCTTCCCGCCCAAGGACGGGCCGTTCGGCCGCTACTTCGCGTTCCGTGACCCGTTCGGCTACACGATCACGCCGCACACCGTCGCGCGGTCATAGCCGGATCGCGCCATCCGAACGCCCGACCGTCGCGGACGGTACGGGCGGACGGGAGTGGTTCACGCCGTCCCGCGGGCGTCATCCATCGCGTCGAGGTCGGCGATGAGGCCCCTGCCGTTCGGCTGCCAGCCCAGGCGGGACCGCGTCAGTGCGCTTGACGCCGTCATGTCGGCCCCGACGAACCCCGCCAGCCATCCGAAATGCGCGGCGGCCGCGTCGGGCGCCACGGAGACCGCCGGGACGCCCAGGCCCCGGCCGACGGCTTCCGCGATGGCCCGGAGCGGGACGCCCTCCTCGGAGACGGCATGGTACCGGGCCCCCGCCTCGGCACGCTCCAGGGCCATCACGTAGAGGCGGGCGACGTCGCGCCTCGGCCCCGCCGCCCAGCGGTTCGCGCCATCCCCGACATAGGCGGAGACGCCCTTGGCCCGGGCATGGGCGACGAGGTAGGTCACGAGTCCCTGTTTGACGGTGTCGTGCACCTGCGGGAGCCGCATCACCGACACGTTGACGCCCGCGTCCAGCAACGCCGCACCCGCCCGCTCGGAGGCGACCCGGGGGTTCGGGTGGTCCAGGTCGAAGACGTCCTCGGTGGCCGGACGGCCGGGCGCCGGGCAGCCCATCGCCACGCCGGACGTGATGAGCAGGGGCCGGTCCGAGCCCTGGAGCGCAGAACCGAGGGCCTCGATGGCCCGCCGGTCCTTCTCGCAGTTGGCGACGAAGTCCGAGAAGTCGTCATGATCGAACGCGGCATGGATCACACCGTCGGCCCGGGCGGCTCCCTCGCGCAGGCTGTCCGAGTCCGTGAGGTCGCCCCGATGCGGCCCGACCCCCGCCGTCCGCAGCGCCGCCGCACCTGCCTCGGACCGCGTCAGCCCGATGACCTGATGCCCGGCGGCGACGAGTTCCGGGATGAGCGCCGAGCCGATGAAGCCGGTGGCGCCAGTGAGAAATACGCGCATGTGTGTTCGTCCGCGTCATGAGGGAGACCCTCTTTCCCGCAGCGCCCGACACCATAAAATACGTGACCGTATCAGGGTATAATTGCTCACAGGATCGCCATGCCGGCTGGCTCGGAGAACCCCCTCGGCGCCTATCTGCGGGACCGTCGGTCAAAGCTGGACCCGTCCTCCTTCGGGTTCGCGGGCCGCAGGCGGACGCCGGGCCTGCGCCGGGAAGAGGTCGCCCAGCGCTCGAACATCAGTGCGACGTGGTACACGTGGCTTGAGCAGGGCCGCGGCGGCGCGCCCTCCGCGGACGTGCTGAACCGCATCGCCGCGGGGCTGATGTTGACCGATGCCGAGCGCGAGCACCTGTTCATGCTCGGCCTCGGACGCCCGCCGGAGGTCCGCTACGCGGCCGCCAAAGGGATCACGCCCCGGCTGCAGCGGCTGCTCGACACGCTGGAGACCAGCCCGGCACTGATCAAGACCGCCACCTGGGACGTCGTCGCGTGGAACCAGGCGGCTGCCGCCGTGCTGACCGATTGGGACACGGTCCCGCCGGGCGAGCGCAACATCCTGCGCCGCATGTTCGGCTCCAGCCATGTGCGCGCGATCCAGCACGACTGGGACAGCGTGGCCCGGTACGTGGTCGGAGCGTTCCGTGCGGACGCCGCCCGCGCCGGCGCGGCGTCCGAGGTCGGCGCGCTGGTCGAGGAACTGTGCCGGACGAGCGAGGACTTCGCGTCGCTGTGGCGCGAGAACGATGTGCACCATCACGGTGAGGGGACGAAGCGGCTGAAGCACCCGATCCTCGGTGCCATCGAGCTGGAATATTCGTCCTTCGCCGTCGACGGTCGCCCCGATCTCGGCCTGATCGTCTACAACCCCACCACGCCATCCGTCAGGGAGCAGATCCGCAGGCTGGTCGATGCCCGGTCCGGTGAGAGCATCTCCGCAGACCCGTCACGGTAGCTGCGCAGTCGACATCGACTGTTGGGTCAGAGGCGGAACGTCCGCTTCGAGGAGAAAGGCCAGGGTCTGCTGACGACCCCGAACCGAAGCAGCCGGACGTCCGGCGAATCACCGCTTTCGGGAAGCACCGACGCGGGCCCGTACGACTGGGGTGGGTCGAAGACGGACCGTCCGCTCATGGCCCCCGAAGTCGCCGCTCGCTGTCGATCCCAGCCGAACCAGCAGCAGGAGGCTTGGAAAAAAAGGCCATACCCCCCGAGACGAACCGGATCTCCAGCGTGAGACCGGAACCCGCCACAGCCGAACCCCCGCCACGCCTCAGGGCGTCGGCGCCACCGGCTGGTTCGGGTCGGTGAGTTGGATCGTCCAGCTCTTCTGCTCGCCGGTATCGACCTCGTAGAAGCCGTTGCGGTCGAGGCCGCGGGCGAGGCAGTCCTCGACGCCGCGGATCGTGAACTCGCGGTCCTTGGTGCACATCAGCGAGCGGCCGTTCCACTCGCCGCCGCGCGTGTAGTCCACCGCATAGACGTAGTAGAACCGCGCCGCGAGGGAGCCCTTCAGGAGCGTCTCGCAGACCTTCGGCGCCACGTCCCACCAGCCCTCCGTCACCCAGCCCTGCGGATCGCGGTAGCCCAGCGCGATGCCGACCTTGCTGGCGGTCTGGTTGCACATGCGCAGGTCGGCCCGGGCGGGCACCGGGAGCAGCGTGACGGCCAGGAGGGACGCGCCCGCGAAGGCCCGCTGCGCGCTGCCGACGCGCCGGGGGCGGTCCATCGGAGCGCGGGCATCGAGCCGAACAGGGCTCCCGCTCCGGTCAGGCGAGCCGTTCGGCGCGGTGGGATCCATTTCCGACGAGCGCCGGTCCAGGCACGGGTTCGTCCCTCTCCCCTCGGCGGGGGAGGGTGCCTGCGGGGCAGGCGGGAGAGAGGGCGCCCCCTCCGAGTCAGGCGCTCTCCTCACCCGATCCCCTTCGCGGGCCACCCTCTCCCGCGAAGGGGAGAGGGGAACGCGCGCGGGTCGGGACTGGAAACGCGTGCGTCCCATCAAGCGCGCGAACGCCCTAGCCGACGAGGATGATGCGGCAATCGTTGACATTGGTGCGTGTCGGACCCGGCTGAACGAGGTCGCCGATGGTGGCGAAGAACTTCGTCGAATCGTTGTCGGCCAGCATCGCGGCGGGATCGAGCCCGGCGGCGCGGGCGCGCGCCAGCGTGGTCGGGTCGACCAGGCCGCCGGCCGGGTCGGTGGCCTCGCCACGGCCGCCGTCGGTGCCGTCGGTGTCGGCGGCGATGCCGAGGATGCCGGGCGCGCCCTCCAGCGCGAGCGCCAGCGCCAGGGCGTATTCCTGGTTCGGGCCGCCATGGCCCTCGCCGCGGATCGTCACCGTGAGCTCGCCGCCCGAGATGAGCGCGACCTTGCGGCCGGCGCCCGCGAGGTCGAGGGCCATGCGGGCATGCTCGGCGGCGACCTCGCGGGCCTCGCCCTCGAGGTCGGGCCCGAGCATCACGGGCTCGTAGCCGGCCGCGGCGGCGGCGGCGGCCGCCGCCTCCAGGGCGTCGATGGGCCGGGCGATGATGCGGTACTCGGCCCGGGCGAAGGCGGGGTCGCCGGCCTTCGGGGTCTCGTTGGCGGGATCGTTCAGCAGCGCCTTGGCGGTCTCCGGCAGGGGGATGCCGCGGCGCTCGCAGATCGCGCGGGCATCGGCCAGGGTCGTCGGATCCGGCACGGTGGGGCCGGAGGCGATCACCGCCGGGTCGTCGTGGGGCACGTCGGAGACCGCCAGCGTCAGGATCGAGCGGGCGTTGCGCGCCATCATGGCGAGGCGGCCGCCCTTGATCCGCGAGAGGTGCTTGCGCACGCAGTTGATCTCGTTGATCGGCGCACCGGAGCGCAGCAGGGCCTTGGTGATGGCCTGCTTCTCCGTGAGGGTCAGCTCCCCGGCCGGGGCGATCCAGTTGGCCGAGCCGCCGCCGGAGAGCAGCACCAGCACGTCGTCGTCCGGCCCCGCATCGGCGGCGATCTTCAGGGTGTCGATGGTGGCGTCGATGCCGGCCTGGTCCGGCACCGGATGCCCGGCCTCGACCATGCGGATCATCGGCGCCTCCTCGCCGTAGCCGTGGCGGGCGACCGCCAGGCCGACGATGCGGCTCGGATCGACGCCGTGCTCCTCCCGGTAGAACCGGCTCGCCACCGCCGCCATGCTGCCGCCGGCCTTGCCGGCCCCCAGGATGATGAGGCGACCCTGTCCGGGCGCCGGCAGGTGCGGCACGAGGCAGCGCGCCGGGTGGGCGGCGGCGATGGCCTCGTCGAGGCAGTGGAGGAGGAGGGCGCGGCGGGCGTCGGTCGAGGCGGTCTCGGTCGAGGGGGAGTCGGTCATGGCGTTTCCGTATTCCGGTGGTCGATCGCGAAGGCGGCCCGGTGGTTCTCCTCCGGAGTGTTGTGCCCCCGGCATGGTGCCGGATTGTTGCCGTCGCGGCGCGATCCGCGATACGTGCTGTGCCCGACGCTCGCCGCCTCGGCAAGCCGCGCGTGCGCGGGCATCCCCCGCGATGCGGCCGGAGCCTTGCGTCCCGCCTGGTACAACGATGCCGCCCGCGCTCAACCGGACCGTGCCTCCCCATGCAGACACCGCATCCCGTCGAGACCCTCCCGGGCGATCCCGCCCGGGGCCTGCTCCTGATCTGCGACCACGCCTCCAACCACGTCCCCGAGGATTTGGACCAGCTCGGGGTGCCGGAGCACGAATTCGCCCGCCACATCGCCTACGACATCGGCGCCGCCGCGGTGACGCGCGCCTTGGCTGCGGCCCTCGGGGTGCCGGCGATCCTGACCCGGTTCTCGCGCCTGATCATCGATCCGAACCGGGGCCGGGCCGACCCGACCCTGGTGATGCGCCTCTCCGACGGGGCGGTGGTGCCGGGCAATGCCCGCATCGACGAGGCCGGCAAGGCCGAGCGCATCCGGCGCTTCTACGAACCCTTCGACGCGGCGATCGACGCCGGGGTCGCCGAGGCCGAGGCCACCGGCACGCGCCCGGCCATCGTCACCATCCACAGCTTCACGCCCTACTGGCGCGGGGTGCCGCGGCCCTGGGAGGTCGGCATCCTGTGGGACCGGGACGACCGCATGAGCGCACCCTTGATCGCGGGCCTGCGGGCCGATCCGGCCGGGCTGACGGTGGGCGACAACGAGCCCTATGGCGGGGGCCTGCCCGGCGACACCATCGACCGCCACGCCATGGCGCGCGGCCTGCCGAACGCGCTGGTGGAGATCCGCCAGGACCTCATCGCCGCGGAGGCGGGACAGGCCGCGTGGGCGGAGCGATTCGCGCGCCTCCTCCGGCCGATGCTGCCGATCCGCGCTTGACGGGAGGCTTGCGCGCGCCGACCTCAGGTGGAGATTGGGAGACCCAGCATGACCGAGATCGACGACGCCACCCGCACCGAACTCGAGGCCGCCGTGTTCCGGCGTCTCGTCGCCCACCTGCAGACCCGCACGGACGTGCAGAACATCGACCTGATGACCATGGCCGGGTTCTGCCGCAACTGTCTCTCGAACTGGCTCAAGGACGCCGCCGACGCCAAGGACCTGCCGATGACCAAGGACGAGAGCCGCGAGGCCGTCTACGGCATGCCCTTCGCCGAGTGGAAGCGCCTGCACCAGTCCGAGGCGACGCCCGAGCAGCAGGCGGCCTTCGCGAAGGCTGCGGCGGAGCCACACTGAAGCCGCAGCGGGGCCGCACTAAGGTCCCGGTAAGCTTGACGGCTTATCGAGGCGGTTCCGGCGCAGCCTCCCGCGCTTCGCAGATCAGGGACTTGAGACGACCATGGCCGCATCCGCCGCACCCGCCGTCGACGCTTCCTCCGTCGCCGCCGACCAGCTGAAGAGCTTCATCGAGCGCATCGAGCGCCTCGAGGAGGAGAAGGCCGGCCTCGCCTCCGACATCAAGGATGTCTACGCCGAGGCCAAGGGCACCGGCTTCGACACCAAGGCCCTGCGCAGGATCATCTCCCTGCGCAAGAAGGACCATGCCGAGCGCCAGGAAGAGGAAGCCATCCTCGAGCTCTACATGCAGGCCCTCGGGATGGTCTGACCCCCGCCTTCGACTCCGGCGCGGGCCGCGGGGCGGACGTCCCGATCCGGCCTCGCCCGGCGGCGGTCCCGTCCGGGGCGGCGAATTGCGGCCCGGGCGTTTTCGGAGCATTGCGGAGGCCATGCCCTCCGATGCTCCGACGCCAAGGATCGCCATGCGCACGAATGCCGGTCTCGCCCTCGCGCTCTTCCTCGCC
Organism: Methylobacterium sp. 001424705; assembly: GCF_059816145.1. NCBI lineage: Bacteria > Pseudomonadati > Pseudomonadota > Alphaproteobacteria > Hyphomicrobiales > Methylobacteriaceae > Methylobacterium > Methylobacterium sp. 001424705. Next base: position 23,755 of record NZ_JCBANU010000012.1, read on the forward strand.
TCGGCGCCCGTCCCGGCCCTGGCCGCACCGAACGAGGCCGTGCTCGCCGCGGCGAAGGCGCAGGACGGACCCTATCGCGAGACCCTGAAGGGTCTGGTGGACGTCGATACCGGCACCGGCGACGTTCCCGGCCTGTCCACCGTCGAGGCGATCCTGACGGCGCGCCTGAAGGCTTCGGGGCTCACGGTCGGCACCCGGGCCGCCCCCGCCTTCGGCGGCAACACCCTGATCGGCACGCGCGCGGGCAAGGGCACGCGCAGGATCATGATGCTGGTCCACTACGACACCGTCTTCGGCACCGGAGACGCGGCCAAGCGCCCCTATACCGAGCGGGACGGCCGGGCCTATGGACCCGGGGTGGCCGACGCGAAAGGCGGCGTCGCCATGATCCTGCACGTCCTGGCCGCCCTGGAGGCGCTGCACTTCGACGGCTACGGCACCCTCACGGTGGTGCTGAACCCCGACGAGGAGCGCGGCTCGCGCGGGTCGCGCGACGCGATCGCCGAAATCGCCCGCGACCAGGACGTGGTCCTGTCCTTCGAGCCCTCCTTCGCCGAGGCCGGCGTCGATGCGGTCACGGTGGCGACCAAGGGAATCAACTACGCCAGCCTGACGGTGAAGGGCCGCGCCTCCCACGCGGGCGGCGCGCCGGAGGCCGGCCGCAACGCGGTGGTCGAGCTCGCCCACCAGATCCTGCAGCTGCAGGACCTCGGCGATCCGGGCAAGGGCACTAGCCTGCACTGGACCGTGGTCCAGGGCGGCACCAAGCCGAACATCATCCCCGAGGCGGCCCGGGCGGAGGGTGACATGCGCTACTTCGTGCCGAGCGAGTACGAGCGGGTGCTGACCCAGGCCCGCCGGATCATCGGGACGCACCGCGTTCCCGACACGCAAGTGAGCTTCGACCTTGCCAAGGGCCGCCCGCCGCTGCCCCAGAACCCCGCGACGCGGGCGCTGGGCGAACGGGCGCGGGCGATCTACGGCGAACTCGGCTCCGCGCTCGCCCTCGCCGAGATCGGTGGGGGCACCGATGCGGGCTACGCCTTCCAGCCCGACAGTCCGGCGAGGCCCGCCCTCCTCGAATCCCTGGGCATCGTCGGCGGCCACTATCACAGCGCCGACGAGTTCGCCGTGCTCGCCAGCATCACGCCGCGCCTCTACCTGGCGACCCGCCTGGTGATGGAGGTGTCGCGCGATCCGGCCCCCTGAGCCGGCCGTGTCCCCCGATCCGCCGCATGCCGTGACGGCTCCCCCGGGGAGGGCGCCGAGCGGATGGCCGGGAGGTGCCGGACGGCCCGGGCGCGCTCGGGCGAGGCCCGGGCCGCCCCTTGCGGCAGATCAAGGCGCGCCGCCGACAGGCGCCGTCAGATGCCCGTGAAACAAGAACGGGCGCGACCATGCCGAAGCACACGGGACCGGTGCTCGTCGTCGATGACGATGCGGCCGTCCGCCACTCCCTCCAGTTCATCCTGGAACTCGAAGGCTACGCCGTCCGCCTCTACGCGGATGGCGCCGACCTCCTCGGCGACGCCGCCCTGCCGTCCGCCGGGTGCCTGCTGGTCGATTACTGCATGCCCGGCATGGACGGCGTCCAACTCGTCGGGCGCCTGCGGGACCGCGCGGTCGATCTTCCGGCGATCCTGATCACCGGCTGCCCGACGGACGACCTGCAGCGCCGGGCCAAGGCCGCCGGCTTCCGCCGTGTGGTCGACAAGCAGTTCGAGGACGGCTCCCTCCTGGACGGGATCCACGAGGCCCTCGCGGCATCGTCCCGAGGCGGGGAGCGCGTCCGTAAAGCCCCTTGAGCCAAGACCCGGAATTTTGCCGTCCCTCCCGTGAGCCCAGTCAGGGAATCACGACCCGTTCTCCGGAGGTGTCCATGCAGACCGCTCTCGCCGCCATCGGCCTCACGCCCGTCTTCGTTCCGTAGGAAACCGATTCCATCGTTCCGGCAGCGACGCGCGATGCGGTGCAGGGCATGCGCCGCACCGTCGCCGCCGACGCGGAGATCTTCGCCGAAGGCGACCGGGCGACGACCTTCCACAAGGTCGTCTCCGGGGTGGTGCGAACCGACAAGCTCCTGTCGGACGGGCGCCGGCAGAATTTCGGCTGGGCGACGGATCACCTCCTCGCCCTCGCCGAGCGGGTCTGCGGCGGCCGCCTCGTCTCCGTGCTGGAGGGGGGATACGATTTCGGCGGCCTGTCGCGCGGGGTCCAAGTTCATGTGGCGGCCCTGCAGGAAGCGGGGAGCGTTCGAACCCGGGGCCTCTCCGAGGACGCACCGGACCTTTCGGACCCGTACCGGATGAATGGGTCGGGGCCGTTTCAGGCCCCGGCTCCCGTCGCTTCCCCGGACGGTCGGGCCGGTCTGTACCGGGCCCCGGCGTCGTCGGGTCTCGAGCCCCCGCGGAGCGGACCGGTCATCACGGCGATTCCGGTCCTTGTACGCCGCCAGGCGCACCGGCCGGAACCGGGTCTGCTTCGCGGAACGCGCCCCCTGACCGAGGGGGCAGCGCCTCCGACAGCCTGAGCGCCTCATGAACGATTTCCCGGCATCTCGGCCGCCGCGCGGGCACCGATCCAGGAATGCTCTGTTTTTCTTCGGAAACACGTCGGTCGGGAAGCCGGGTTTGGATAATCGCTTTCAGACTCTCTTAGGAGGCGCAAAAAGATAATCATCGAAAGTCAACGTAATCTTGGATCACATCGAGACGATGATTTTCGGAGCTGAGATCCAGTTGTCAGAGCCGAGGTCCAGCGATCTCAGTCTTTCCGGTATCGGAGATCTTACCGCAAAAACCTGGTCTGCGCGGCATGCGGCTTTTGCGATCCCCGGCGATACGCTTCGGCGATGAGACGGAACCCGACCCGGAGCGACATTCGAAACCGCCCCGGCACCGCGAAGACCCGGTCCGGCCTTGCCATTTTCCCGATCATTCACCGCGCACCGCGAATTCGACATGGCACAGATCATCGCATTTCCGCCAACCACGACGTCGGACGGGCTCTCTCGTCTGAAGGCGCAGCTGGAGCACGACTTCGCGGCCGGCGTGGATCTCGGATCGCGGCGCGCCCAGATCGCGGCGCTCTCCGCTTCCCTCGCTCACCTGCTCGGGGCGCTGGAGCGGACGACCGGCGAAGTCTTCCGCGACGGGCCCGAACCGGATCCCGATGCCCTCCGGACACGCAACGCCGTGGCGAACCTGATCGCCTGCGTGAAGGATCTGATCGCCACGATCGACGGGCTGTTCCTGCGCAACCGCGCCATCTCCGAGACCCCACGCGCTCCAGTCGGTCACAACGACGACCACGGCGCGGTCGCGCGTTCCGGCCGGTGCCGGGTCAGCCCGTCTCTCCCTGCCTGAAATGCGCGGCCTCCTGCGCGGGGCGCTTCGACACCCGGATCCTGCTTCGCGAGAGAGATGATGACGAAAACGTCGGTGCGCCATTCCTGGGGGCAGGGCGAGGTCTACGAGAGCCTTTGCCTTCTCTCCATCGGGACGAGTTTCTGGATGATCTGCGTGTCCCTCGGCCTGTTCGACACGCTGACCACCTTCGTCCTCGCGCACAACCTGCTCGAGTTCCTGATGCTGGCGACCTTCATGGGCGCCGCCCTCATGGGGGCTTTCGTGCGGAAATCGATCATCCTGCGACGGACGATGGCCGAGCGCGACGCCGCGGCCTCCCAGGCCGAACAGGTCGCCCGCCATGACGCCCTCACGGGGCTCGCCAATCGCAGGCTCTTCCTCGAAACCCTCGGATGCTGGCAGACGAAGCCCGAGCCGGGACCACCCTCGGCCGTGCTCCTGATCGACCTCGACCGATTCAAGCCGGTGAACGACCTCTACGGACACGCGGCCGGCAACGCCGTCCTGTGCGCCGTCGCCGACCGGCTGCGCGCCATCCTGCCGCGTCACGGCATGGCCGCCCGCATGGGCGGCGACGAATTTTCCATGCTGCTTCGGCTGGAGGGCGGCAGCGAGGGCCTGCTCCGCCTGGCCGAACGGGTGATCGCCAGCCTCTCGGCGCCGGTCCTGTGGAACGGCAACGAGCTGAAGGTCGGCGCCACGGTGGGCATCGCCTTCGTGACGGGCGAACTCGCCGATGCCGATGCCGTGCTGCACGCCGCCGACCTCGCCATGTACCAGGGCAAGAAGGACGGCCGCGGCGTCGTCCGGGTCTTCAAGAGCGCCATGGACGAGGAGTTGCGGGCCCGCGCGCAGCTCGAGATGGAATTGCGGGCCGCCATCGAGAACGGCGAGATCGAGCCCTTCTACCAGCCCGTCGTATCCTTGCCCGGCCGCAAGCTGATCGGCGTGGAGGTGCTGGCGCGCTGGCGGCACCCGATCCGGGGCCTGCTCGCGCCATCGGAGTTCATTTCGGTGGCCGAGGAAACCGGTTCGATCGCGGATCTCTGCTACAGCCTGATCCGCCGCGCCTGCCTCGACGCCCGGGAATGGCCGGCCGAGCTGACCCTGGCGGTGAACATCGCCCCGCAGCAATTCCTCGACGCCTGGATGGCCGAGCGCATCCTGGCGATCCTGACCGAGACCGGGTTTCCGCCGCACCGGCTGGAGGTCGAGATCACGGAATCGGCCCTGATCCAGGATCTGGACGGAACCCGCAGAACCCTGACCTCGCTGCAGAATCTCGGTGTCCGGGTCGCTCTCGACGATTTCGGGACCGGGTATTCGAGCCTGTATCACCTGCGGGAACTGAAGTTCGACAAGCTGAAGATCGACCGCAGCTACGTCGACAGCGTCACGATGAGCGCCGAGCGCGCCAAGCTCGTCGACGCCATCATCAAGCTCGGCGCCAGCCTCGGCCTCGTCACCACGGCGGAGGGGATCGAGACGGAGGACAGTTCCAGCTGGCTCTCGGACCAGGGCTGCGCTTTCGGACAGGGCTACCTGTTCGGCAAGCCGATGCCGAAGGACGAGATCGACCGCGTGATCGCCCATCCCGCCTGCGATCCGGCGGATTGCGCCGCCCCGCGGTCGACGCAGGCCGCCTGACGTTCCGGGGGCGAGGCCGGCCTCAGGCCTCCCGGAGACCGGGCTTCGCGCCCGGCTCGAAGGTGAACGCGACCCCGGCCTGCTCCAGGACGCGCCGGACGGCCTGAAGCGTCTCCGATCGCGGCCGGACGCCGGAGGCCGCATCCTCCAGCCGCATGATCGTCGAGACGGAGACCTCGGAGCGGCGGGCCAATTCGTCCTTCGACATGCCGACCATGCCCCTTGCCCCGCGGATCTGGGCCGGGGTGATCACCGGACCCGCGCCCGGGCCGGTCTCGGCCGGCTTGTCCGGCATCCGCGGGGCGCCGAAGCGGTTCTGCCCCGGCACCGTGAGGCAGACGCCGACCCATTCGCGGATCGAGCCGTCCCGGTTCAGGACGGGAACGCCCCGCGAGTTGAACCAGCGGAAGACGCCGTCCGCGCAGAGCACGCGGAAGTCGGTGTTGTAGGGCGCCACGTGCGAGACGGCGGTGCGCCACGCGGCGGCCGTGCGCTCGCGGTCCTCCGGGTGAATGGCGTCGAGCCAGCCCTGACCCTGCATGGCCTCGTGGCTCTGGCCGGTCAGGGTCTGCCAGAGGGGCATTTCCAGCGCTTCCCCGTCGGGGCTGACGATCCACACCACCGCCGCCGTCGCGGTGATGAGGGCGTTGTAGCGGTCGAAGCGCTGCTCGACCGCCTTACGGGTGTCGTGGCGCGCCGTGACGTCGAAGACCACGCCCAGTCCCTGATGGGGCTCGCCCTGCGGCCCGAGGAGCACCTCGGCGCGGTGGTGGATCCAGCGCTGCGTCCGGTCCGGCCGGATGATGCGGAATTCGCGGCTGATCGGCTGCCCGCTGCGCAGGACCGCGATCTGGTCGCCGTGCACCGCCCGGTCCTCCGGGTGGATCATGTCGAGGGCGAAGCCGAAGGTGAACTCGGTCGAGGGATCGAGGCCGAGAATGCGATAGAGGCCGATCGAGGCGTCGAGCCTGTCCCTGCGCAGGTCCGCCGACCAGAAGCCGACCTCGCCCGCATCCTCGATCATCTTCAGGAAGTGGCGCGAAGACATGCCCCGAAAGCCGCCGTGTCCGGCGGCAGCGTTGCTGCGCATCAGGGATCGGGTCGGCATCGGTCTTTCCACGCGGCTCCGAACGAGCTCTCAAATGCGAGGATATCGAGCATGGTGCCGGGAAACCATTCGCCAGAAGTCCAATACCGGTCATGCGACCGCGACCGCATCCCGTCGATACCCCGGCGATTCCGGACTGCCTTTCACGACTCTTTGAGAGCAGCCGTCTAAGGTTCGACCAGATCGAATTCGGGAACGACGAGGAATTCGTGAGATCCGTTGTCCTGCTCACCAACTCGCCGGCGCGAAGTCAGAGACTGAACGACCTCAGCTTCGGTCGTTGGCAGATCATCGTCGTCGATGTACTCGATCCGGACTTGGCACCGACGGCGATCGATCCCGCGTCCGTGGCGGCCGTGATCAGCGACGTGCCCCTCGCGAATTCCGTCGAGGTGGGCTCGGTCCGCCGGTACCTGACGCGGTTCGGCGCCGGCGATCGCCCCTACCTCTGCATCCTGCACGAGGAATCGCCGCGCGCCCATGCCCAGGCCCACGCCCTCGGCGCGAGCCGGGTCATCTCGGCCCGCGATCCCTTCGAACGGATCGCCGCGCTCCTGGCGGAGATCGTCCCGTCCCCCAAGCCGGTCGCCGAGCCTGCCCCCGCGCCGGCGGTCGCGACGGCCGCGGCGGGGGCCGCGCAATCCCTGACGCGCCTGTTCGATCTCGGCCGGGCGGGCCAGGCGCCGAACCCGGCGCTTCTCGCGGAGGGCGCTACCCTCGTCCTCGGCGCCCTCGACCAGGCCGACATCCGGGGCTGGCTCGACGTCGTCTGGCGCTTCGACGACGCCACCCACCAGCACTGCCTGCTCGTGGCCGGTCTGGCAGCCGGGTTCGGGCGCCATCTCGGCCTGAACATGGCCGATTGCCGGGCACTGACGGAAGCCGCCCTCCTGCACGACCTCGGCAAGGCGCAGATCCCGCACGCGATCCTGAACAAGCCGGGGCGCCTGGATCCTGCCGAGCAGGCCGTGATGCGGACCCACCCCGCCCTGGGACACGCGATGCTGCTGGAGCAGGGCGGTTTCCCCGAGATCATGCTCGCCGTGGTCCGCTCGCACCACGAGGCCCTCGACGGATCGGGCTATCCCGACGGGCTCGAAGGGCCGGACATCCCGGATCTCGTCCGGCTGGTGACCATCTGCGACATCTACGGCGCCCTGATCGAACGACGCCCCTACAAGGCGCCCCTCGACCCCGGCGAGGCCTACGGCATCCTCGCCGGCATGGTCGGCAAGGTCGACAGGGACCTCGTCAGAGCCTTCGGGGCCCTGGCGACGGCATCGGGTCCGGGGCATCCCGTGCCGGTCCGGCGCTCCGATGCGGCGTGATCGGCGTGACCATCGTCGGCCGCTTTTCCCCCGGCGCCGGGGATGCATGAGACCGGGGCGACCGATCGCCCCGAAACCCCGAACCCTCGAAGGCTGCGGCGTGAACGGTCCCTTTCTGACGAAGCTCGAGCACAGCGGCCACACCGATGCGGCGGATCGCGCGGCCATCGCGTCGATCGTCGCGCATCATCGCGTCGTGGCCGCCCGCCAGGACCTCTCGGCCGAGCCGGGGCGCAGCACGGTGCTCGTCCTGCTCCAGGGCGTGATGTGCCGGTATCGGGTCATGGACGGCCGCTCGCGGCGGATCGCATCGTTCGTCCTGCCGGGGGATCTGTGCCGGCTCCCCGAGGCGCCGCCGAAGACCTCGGATTGGAACATCGGGGCCTTGAGCCGATGCGCGGTCGGGGAGATCCCGATCGAAGCCCTGACGGCCCTGGCCCGGGAACGGCCGAACATCAACCGCGTCCTCTGGTGGATGACGCTGAATGAGCTCGCGCGGGCCCGGGAATGGCTCGTCACGGGCACCATGCCGGCGCCGCAGCGAACCGCCCATCTGTTCTGCGAGCTCCACGCCTGCCTGCAGGCCGCGGGGCTGGCGGAGGGCGGCGCGTTCCGCCTGGAGATCGGACAGGCCGCCCTCGCGGATGCGGTCGGGCTGTCCACCGTCCACCTGAACCGCACCTTGCGGATCCTGCGCGAGGCGGGACTCGCGTGCCTGTCGCGCGGCCGGGTGGAAATTCCCGATCTCGCGCAACTGCGCGCGTTCGCCACCTTCGATGGCGGCTATCTCGGCCTGAACGGGCCGGTCGCCCGCACCGGGGGCGCGCTCCACCTCGGGACCTGAGGCCGGCGGGTCGGTTCCGCGTCCGGCATCCCCACGGAGGGCGAGACGGGTCCCGCCCGGGCTCGGTCGGGGCGGGTGGCGGCCCGTCCCGGGGTCAGTGGGAGAGCAGGCAGCAGACGGTGGCCCGCGCCAGCAGATCGCGGGTGACCCCGCCGAAGAACCACTCGCGCAGGCGGCTGTAGCCGTAGGCTCCGGTCACGATGAGATCCGCCCCGAAGGCGCCGGCGGCGCCCTCCAGGGTTTCGGCCACGGACCAACCCGCGGGCGCCATCGCCTCCGCGGTCGCCGGCACGTCGTGCAGGGCAAGGTAGGCGGCAACGTCCTCGATCTCGGAACGGTCGCGGGTCTCGGCCACCCGCACCACCTGGACGGCGTCCGCACGACGCAGGAGGGGCAGGGCGTCCGACAGGGCCCGGCGGGTCTGGAGCGTGTTCTTCCAGCCGACCACGATCCGGCGCGCGGCGAGGTGCTCGAGACCCGGCGGGACGGCGAGGACCGGGCGACCGAGGCCCATCAGCACGTCGCCGACCGGGACCGCCATGCCGGGCGACACGCCCGCCTCCTCCCCGTCGCGCCCGACCACGACGAGGTCGGCGGCGCGGGATTGCTGCTCCAGGAAGGGCACCGGGGCGGCGAGGTCGGAGCGCCAGGCGACCCGGTCGTTCAGGCAGGATGCCTGCCGGAAGACCCGCTCCGCGCCCGCGAGCCGATCGAGGGCGGCCTGGCGGATCTCCTCGATGGCCATGCCCGCCGGCACGATGCTCTCCCCGAACCCCTGCGGATATTCCGGCAGGCAGCCGGCCGCGCCGATCAGGCGGGCGCCGAAGCGGTGGGCGAGTTCCGCCGCCAGGCGGACCCGCGCCGCGGCGTGACGCCCGTCATCCACCGCGACCATGAGGCTTGCATAGGACATGGGATCCGCTCCTGGGCTCGACCGCGAGAGGCCGTCAGGGTGCGGCCCGCGGCGAGGCCCGGCCTTGATCTGTCTCAACCGCATGCCGGTCCCGGCCCGGGCTGTCGCCGGACGAGCCACGGACGGGACCGATCGCTCGCACGCGAGACCTTCTCGGCGTCAGCGCTCCAGGGACTTCAGGTAGGCGATCAGGGCCGCGGCCTCGTCCGGATCGAAGCGGAATTCCGGCATGCTCGGGTGACCCGTGCGGATTCCCTCGGCCAGGGCCTCGCCGAGATTCTCGACGGGGTAGCGGGCGTGGAGTTCGCGGAAGGGCGGTGCGATGCGCAGCGGGCTCGCTCCGGTTCGCTCGACCGCATGGCAGCGGGCGCAGTCGGTGCGTGCGATCGTGGCGCCCCGCTGTACCGCCCGGTCCCAGGCCAGCGCGGGGCCGCCGAGGGCGAGGGAGGCCAGCAGGAGGTGCCCGGCGGCGGAGGGGGCTGTCCGGCGCATCAGTGGCTCATCAGGCAGCAGAGGGTGGTCGCCTGCAGGACGTCGCGGGTGGCCCCGCCGAAGATCCACTCGCGCAACCGCGTATGCCCGTAGGCGCCCATCACGATGAGGTCGGCGTCGGCGCGCCGCGCGAACTGCAGGACCGCCTCCGCGGCCTCGGCGCCGGGGCTCGGGAGGAGATGGGTGGTCACCGCGGCTCCATGCCCGGACAGGTAGGCGGCCACGTCCTCCGCACCCTCCTCGTGGGCACCGGGCCCCGCCACCACGAGGTGGACGGCCTCGGCCCGGCTGAGGAACGGCAGGGCGTCCTGCACCGCCCGGCGGGATTCCCGCGTGTCCTTCCAGGCCACCACGATCCGTTTCGCCGTCAGGCGCTCGACGCCCGGCGGCGCCACGAGCACCGGGCGGCCGACCGCCATCAGGAGGGCGCCCGCGGCGATGCCCATGAGACCGGGATCGCCGTCGACGGGCCCGTGACGACCCACCACGACCATGTCGGCGGCGCGCGCCTGGGTCGTGAGATAGGCCGTGGGTTCGGCGAGCGCCGCCCGCCAGGCCGTGCGGATTCCGCGGCCAGCCTCGCGCAGGAACACTGCCCGGGCTTCCGCGAGCTGCTCCCGCGCACGCCGGTCCTCGATCTCGTAGATGCGTTCGGATTCGCGGACGTCGCTGACGGCGATGAGGGCGGGCACCTGCCGCGCGGCGACGCCGGTCAGGGTCGCGTCGAAGCGTTCGGCCAGGCTCGCGGAGAGCTGGACCCGATCCGCGGCGGCCGCGCCGAGGTCCAGCGACACCATGACGTTCGAAATCTTCATCTCTGCCTCCCGTGGTCCGGCCGTCCGGACCGGACGGGACATCGTGGGGCGCGCCCTCCGCCCGGTCCTTGATCCATCGCAAGGGGTGGGGTGTGGCGTGGTGGTGCCGGCCTGTTCGCGACCCCTAATCGCGCAGGCGTCTCGCCAAGGGGACCGGACCGGGACCGAACCCGTCGGCGGCCACCGACCGAACGACCCGGAGCAGGGCTGCGACGTCCATCGGACGGTCCGTCCCTGCGTCCGGCTGCGGCGCTGCCGGCTCGGCCGGCCCCTGGCCCCGCGGCCCGGCGTGCCCTTGGCCGTCGACGGTCGTCCGCCGCCGCCGGGACAGCCGCGCCCGCAACCAGCGCGGCAGGGGGCGTCCGGACCGGCCCCGCGATCCCCAGACTCGCTCGTCGTCGACAGCCATGCGGCGTCTCCCGTATCCTCTCGATCGTCGGTGCCGCCCCGCGCCGTCCGCATCGGGGCCGCGGCCCCCTTCGCCTTCACGTTGGACGGGCCAGCACGAGCCGGAGCGGCGTGGGGGTCACGACCACGGAAAGGAGCGCGAGACCGAGCGCCTGGAGGCTGCCGATGCTCCGGTGGCGAAAGAGGTCCGCGACGATCGGAGCCGCCGACGGTCGCGCTCCGAGGATGTGCGGCACGCCCGTCGCTTGGACCGACCGGACGGAAGCGGATCGCAAGACGATCGTCACCGGAGCCTCCTGTTCCCGTTTGCGGTCGCGATGATGACCGCGGGGCCGGCGCGCACCTTGCGGTGGATCAATGTGACGCCACGGGGACTCCGGACCCCCCGCTTCCGGTCGCGGCGACGGGACGGGCCGCGGCACGGAAGCGAAGGCGTGGCGGGCGTCCGCCCGGGGCGGGCCGACGCGACAGGACCTCCCCGGCCGTCCACGAAGGTCGGCCGCGCCGCCGCCGCCTCAGCGCAGGATGCGGGGTGCCGGCGTTCCGGCCGATGGGTCGGGCCCATCCGCATCGCACAGGCCGGCCCAGAGCTTCCACTCGGTCCAGGCCTGCTCCAGGGCCGCCACGGCCGCGTCCCGCGAGGACACGGTCGCGCCTCGCCGGAACGGAGACGCCCCAATGTCGAGGTGCAGGCCCCAGGTCCATTGCGCGGCGGGCGGGGGATCGTCGCGGATGCAATCCACCCGCCCGACGATCAGCGCCCCGCTCGTGATGACGTAGGTCTCGCGCGGGTGGTCCTCGAGGCGGGTGTAGATGAGCTGCGCCACGATGCGGTGTGCCTCCGTCCCCCTCGGGCGTCGTGCCTCCGACGACCTCGCCCCGGCATCCTACCGCAGAGACCGCGCGCGCGAAGCGGCCGGTTTTCCATCCGAAACGGCCCTGCGGGGGCGGGTCGGTCGCTCGGACACGAAAAAAGCCCCGGCGGCGCAGCGGCTGTCCGGGGCTCGATCCTTGGCGGGCGGCGCGGCCTTCAGAGGCGGGCGGTCTCGCGGCGGTTGAAGGCGAGGGCGCAGAGCGTCGCGGCCGCGCCGGAGAGCAGGTAGACGCCGACCCAGGACAGGCCGAAGCGGCTGGAGACGCTGAGCGCCACCAGGGGCGCGAAGCCCGCGCCGATCAGCCAGGCGAGGTCGGAGGTGAGGGCGGCGCCGGTGTAGCGGAAGCGGGTGCCGAGATTGGCGGTCACCGAGCCCGAGGTCTGGCCGTAGGAGAGGCCGAGCAGGCCGAATCCGATCAGCACGTAGATGGTCTGGCCGAGCTCGCTGTCACCGAAGATGATGGGCGCGGCGATGCTGGCCAGGGCGAACAGACCGATCAGGCCGGCCGCCACGCCAACCAAGGTCCGCCGGCCGATGCGGTCGGCCAGGACGCCGGAGAGCACGATGGTGCCGGCGGCCAGGAAGGCGCCCGAGCACTGCACCAGCAGGAACTCGCCCGCCGAGCGGCCGGTGAAGAGGTGGATCCAGCTGATCGGGAACACCGTCACGAGATGGAACAGGGCGAAGCTCGCCAGCGGCACCACGGCGCCGATGAGCACGAACCGGCCGTGCGTGCGCAGGAGCTCCAGCACCGGGGTCGGCTCCAGCTCCTGCATCTGCAGCATCCGCGAGAATTCCTCGGTGGCCACGAGCCGCAGGCGGGCGAAGAGCGCCACGACGTTGATCGCGAAGGCCACGAAGAACGGGTAGCGCCAGCCCCAGTCGAGGAAGTCGGCGTTGGAGACGTTGCCGAGGAAGAACGCGAACAGGGCGCTCGCCAGCATGAAGCCGACCGGCGCACCGAGCTGCGGGATCATCGCGTACCAGCCGCGCTGCTTCTCAGGGGCGTTCAGTGCCAGCAGGGAGGCAAGTCCGTCCCAGGCGCCGCCCAGGGCGAGGCCCTGGCCGAAGCGCAGGGCGGCCAGGATCCAGATCGAGAGGGCGCCGAGCTGGTGGTAGTTCGGCAGGAAGCCGATCGCCATCGTCGAACCGCCGAGCAGGAACAGCGCGATCGTCAGCTTCGCCGCGCGCCCGTGACGCCGGTCGATCTCCATGAAGATCACCGAGCCGATCGGGCGGGCGATGAAGGCCAGGGCGAACAGCGCGAAGGCATAGAGCGTGCCGGTCAGCGGATCGGCGAAGGGAAAGAACACGCCGGGGAAGATCAGAACCGAGGCGATGCCGTAGACGAAGAAGTCGAAATACTCCGCGGCGCGCCCGATTACGACGCCGATGGCGATCTCGCCCGGCGCCACTTTGTGATCGCTCGACGCCTCGTGCGCGTCGCGCTCCAGCGATGAGGAGGAGGGCAATGCGGAGTCTGCGCTCATCAAGGAAACCGTGCTCGCTTCATGCGTTCGAGGCCGAATCAGGCGCGGGGCGGCGCGTGAGGCCCTGGGATATGGGACACGTGTACGCCCTGCCATTTGTCTGCGTCAAAGCGCAGCGTGACGCGCCCCGGGACAAAGAGCGCGGTGTTTTGGCGCGATCCGTGAAATCGTGGCAGGGTCCATAGCGTGCTTTGTCCTGCATCGGCTATGCCCGCAGCGCTGATCAGACGCGCCGCATGCGACTTGTCAGATTGATGCAATGCAGCGAATTGAGACCCGACGATAACGCCTTCGGCCAATCGGGGCCGTTGGACGTCGCTCATCCGAGATGGTGCCAGACGAGTCCATGCCGGTCAAAACCCTTCGTACGCTCGCGCTCCTCCCGCTGTTCGGACTCCTGTCCGGCTGCAACATGGTCCTGATGCAGCCCTCCGGCGACATCGCAACGCGCCAGCGCGACCTGATCCTGGCCTCCACCGGCCTGATGCTGCTCATCATCATCCCGGTCATCGCCTTCACGCTGCTGTTCGCGTGGCGCTACCGGGTCTCGAACACCAAGGCCGAGTACGATCCCGACTGGCACCACTCGACGCAGCTCGAAGTGCTGATCTGGTCGGCGCCGCTGGTCATCGTCATCGCCCTCGGGGCCCTGACCTGGATCAGCACCCACACCCTCGATCCCTACCGTCCCCTGAGCCGTCTCGACGCAGACCGGCCGCTGCCGGCGGGGGTCAAGCCGCTGACGGTCGAGGTCGTCGCACTCGACTGGAAATGGTTGTTCTTCTACCCAGATCAGGGCATCGCCACCGTCAATGAACTGGCGGCTCCGGTCGATGTGCCGATCTCCTTCAAGATCACCTCCGCCACCGTCATGAACTCGTTCTTCATCCCCGCGCTCGCCGGGCAGATCTACGCCATGGCCGGCATGGAGACGAAGCTCCACGCGGTGATCAACAAGGCCGGCACCTACGAGGGCCTCTCGGCCAATTACAGCGGCTCCGGCTTCTCGCGGATGAACTTCAAGTTCCACGGCCTCGACCAGGCCGGGTTCGACCAGTGGGTCGCCAAGGTGAGGGCCGAGGGCAAGCCCCTCGACCGCCAGGGCTACCTCGCCCTGGAGAAGCCGAGCGAGCGCGAGCCGGTGCGCTACTTCTCCACCGTGGAGAACGGCCTCTACGGCGCGGTGCTCAACATGTGCGCCGTGCCGGGCAAGATGTGCATGAACGAGATGATGCACATCGACGCCATGGGCGGGGCCGGCAAGGAGAGCCACGCCAACCGCGAGCGGCTGGAATACGACAACCGCTACGCCGAGCAGGGCATCGAGGCGCCGGGCGCCACGGTCGGCGGCTCCGGCCGCGAATCCCACAGCCGGGAGCAGCCCGAAGGCATGAAGCCCAAGAGCATCGCACCGGAGGTGAAGCCGGACTCGGCACCGGAGCATTCCGGGCACGACCACGGCGGTCACCACGGCGGCCCGGCCGGTGACGGCAAGGATTCCAAGGGCTCGGACTCCGTCGCGCCCGGTCAACTGAATCGATAGTCGCGGACGCTTCGGTCGCCCGCACCCCCATTCGGCACACTCCTCTCACGAGTAGGTCCCATGTTCTCCAATCCGGATCTCCAGAAGCTCCTGTTCGGGCGGTTGACGCTCGACGCCGTGCCGCTTCATGAGCCGATCCTCCTCATCACCTTCGCGATGGTCGGCCTCGGCGGCGTCGCGGTGCTTGGTGCGCTTACCTATTTCCGCCTCTGGGGACCCCTCTGGCGCGACTGGTTCACCTCCGTCGATCACAAGAAGATCGGCATCATGTACATCGTGCTCGCGCTGGTCATGCTCCTGCGCGGCTTCGCCGACGCGCTGATGATGCGCGCCCAGCAGGCGATGGCCTTCGGGCCGAACGAGGGCTACCTGCCGCCGCACCACTACGACCAGATCTTCACCGCCCATGGCGTGATCATGATCTTCTTCGTGGCGATGCCGCTGGTCACGGGCCTGATGAACTTCGTCGTGCCGCTGCAGATCGGCGCCCGCGACGTGGCCTTCCCGTTCCTCAACAACTTCAGCTTCTGGATGACGGTGAGCGGCGCCGTGACCGTGATGGCCTCGCTGTTCGTCGGCGAGTTCGCCCGCACCGGCTGGCTGGCCTATCCGCCTCTCTCGGGGCCCGCCATGAGCCCGGGGGTCGGCGTCGACTACTACATCTGGGCGCTCCAGATCGCCGGCATCGGGACCCTGCTGTCGGGCATCAACCTCATCGCCACCATCGTGAAGATGCGGGCCCCCGGCATGACCATGATGAAGATGCCGGTCTTCACCTGGACCGCGCTCTGCACCAACATCCTCATCGTCGCCGCCTTCCCCATCCTCACGGCCGTTCTCGCGCTGCTGTCGCTCGACCGCTACGTCGGCACGCACTTCTTCTCGAACGACCTCGGCGGCAACCCGATGATGTACGTGAACCTGGTTTGGATCTGGGGTCACCCGGAGGTGTACATCCTCATCCTGCCGGCCTTCGGCGTGTTCTCGGAGATCGTCTCGACCTTCTCGAGCAAGCGCCTCTTCGGCTACGCCTCGATGGTCTACGCCACTGTCGTCATCACGATCCTGTCCTACCTCGTGTGGCTGCACCACTTCTTCACGATGGGCTCGGGCGCCAGCGTGAACTCGTTCTTCGGCATCACGACGATGATCATCTCGATCCCGACGGGTGCGAAGATCTTCAACTGGCTCTTCACCATGTACAAGGGCCGCATCCGGTTCGAGGTCCCGATGCTCTGGACCGTCGGCTTCATGGTGACCTTCGTCATCGGTGGCATGACCGGTGTCCTGCTCGCGGTGCCCCCGGCCGACTTCGTGCTGCACAACTCGCTGTTCCTGATCGCCCACTTCCACAACGTCATCATCGGCGGCGTGCTGTTCGGCATGCTGGCCGGCATCACCTACTGGTTCCCTAAGGCCTTCGGCTTCAAGCTCGACGACTTCTGGGGCAAGGTGTCGTTCTGGTTCTGGCTGACCGGGTTCTGGGTCGCCTTCATGCCGCTCTATGTCCTCGGCCTGATGGGCGTCACCCGCCGCGTCCAGCACTTCGACGACCCGTCCCTGCAGATCTGGTTCATCATCGCGGCCTTCGGCGCCGTGCTGATTCTCTGCGGCATCGCCTCCTTCGCGATCACCCTGGTCGTCAGCGTCCTGCGCCGCGAGCAGCTGCGCGACACGACCGGCGACCCGTGGGGCGGCCGGACCCTGGAATGGGCGACCTCCTCGCCGCCGCCGGACTACAACTTCGCCTTCACGCCCGTGATCCACGATCACGACGCGTGGTGGGACATGAAGAAGCGCGGTTACGCCCGGCCGCTTCAGGGGTTCAAGGCCATCCACATGCCGAAGAACACCGCGGCCGGCATCATCCTCGGCGTGCTGAGCATCGTCTTCTCCTTCGCGATGATCTGGTACATCTGGTGGCTTGCGGCCTTCAGCTTCGCAGCGATCGCGGTCGTCGCGATCGGCCACACCTTCAACTACAACCGCGACTTCTACATCCCGGCCGACGAGGTCGTCCGGACGGAAGGCCAGCGGACGTCCCTGCTGGCGGAGCGTGTCTGAGATCATGGCAACCCAGTCTTCCGCTGCCATGAACTTCGAGCCCGGCCGAAGCCCGTCGGTGACGATTCCCCAGGTCGATCCGACGGCCTTCTACGACGCCAAGGGCGAGCATCACCCGGAAGGGAGCACGATGCTCGGCTTCTGGCTCTACCTGATGAGCGACTGCCTCATCTTCGCGGCGCTGTTCGCCACCTATGCGGTGGTGGGCCGGAACTACGCCGCGGGGCCCTCGCCGAAGGATCTGTTCGACCTGCCGCTGGTGGCGTTGAACACCTCGATGCTGCTGTTCTCCTCCATCACCTACGGCTTCGCCATGCTGGAGATGGAGAAGGGCGACCTCAGCCGCGTGCAGATCTGGCTGGCGATCACCGGCCTGTTCGGCCTCGCCTTCGTGGGGCTGGAGCTCTACGAGTTCCACCACCTGATCCACGAGGGCGCGACGCCCCAGCGCAGCGCCTTCCTGTCGGCCTTCTTCACCCTGGTCGGCACCCACGGCCTGCACGTCAGCCTCGGCATCGTCTGGCTGGTGACGCTGATGGCGCAGGTGCACAAGCGCGGGCTGGTGCCCGAGAACAAGCGTCGGCTGCTCTGCCTCAGCATGTTCTGGCACTTCCTCGACGTGATCTGGATCGGCGTCTTCACCTTCGTGTACCTGATGGGAGTCCTGCAATGAGCGCCGCGTCGAAGGCAGGACACGACGATCACGGGCACGGACACGGGCATGCCGACGGCGGCAGCCACGGGACCTTCAAGGACTACATGACCGGCTTCGTGCTGTCGGTCATCCTGACGGCGATCCCGTTCATCCTGGTGATGGGCAACGTACTCGGCAACGACCGCATCACCGGCATCGTCATCATGGGCTTCGCGGTGGCGCAGATCGTGGTGCACATGATCTACTTCCTCCACATGAACACGAAGTCCGAGGGCGGCTGGACCATCCTGGCTCTGATCTTCACCCTGACGCTGGTGATCATCACGCTCGCGGGCTCCCTGTGGGTGATGTACCACCTCAACACGAACATGATGCCGCAGCACATGCACATGGGCTGATGGCCAGCCCACGACCGGGGGCGCGGCGCTCCACCTTCGCGCTCGCGGCTCTCGCCGTCACGGGGCTGATCCTCGTGGCGGCCCTCGCGGCTCTGGGGACCTGGCAGGTCCAGCGCCGGACCTGGAAGCACGATCTGATCGCCCGGGTCGAGGCCCGGGTCCATGCCGATCCGGTCGCGGCGCCGGGCCCCGGAACCTGGGACGGGCTGACGGCGGATGCCGACGCCTATCGCCGGGTGCGGACGAGTGGGCACTTTCGCAACGACCGCGAGACTCTCGTTCAGGCCGTCACCGATCTCGGCGCCGGTTTCTGGGTGCTGACGCCCGTGGAGCGCAGCGACGGTACCGCGATCCTGGTCAATCGCGGCTTCGTCCCCGCGGACCGCCGAGACCCGGCCGCGCGGGCGGCCGCACAGATCGCTGGCGAGACCACCGTCACCGGGCTCCTGCGCCTGAGTGAACCGGGCGGGGCCTTCCTCCGCAGCAATGCCCCCGAGGCCGGGCGCTGGTACTCGCGCGACGTCGCCGCCATCGCGGCGGCGCGGGGGCTCGCCGACGCCGCCCCGTACTTCATTGATGCCGACGCCACCCCGAATCCCGGCGGCTGGCCGGTGGGCGGGCTGACGATCGTGCGGTTTCCGGACAACCACCTCGTCTACGCGATCACCTGGTACGTCCTCGCCCTGATGGTCCTGGGCGCGGTCGGCTACACCCTCCTCGATGCCCGCCGCGGCGCGGGGCGGGCATCGGCCTGAGGTCAGGCCGCGGCGAGGCGCTGCAGCCAGGGGCCCGCTCGCACGACGTCGGCCTGCGAAAGGCCGTGCCCGACGGGCAGGGTCTCGTGCGTGACGGTGGCGCCGGCAGCCCGCAGGCGTTCGGCGAGCGACCCCACATTGGCCGCAGGCACGATCGGGTCGGCGGCGCCCGAGAGCATCAGCACCGGCCGGCCGGCGAGATCGGCCGGCGGCGTCTCCCGCAGGGGCACCATCGGGCGCAGGAGCACCGCGCCGGCGAGCACCTCCGGGTGCAGGAGCAGCAGGGCCGCGGCGATGTTCGCCCCGTTCGAGAACCCGACCGCCACCGGCGCGGCGAGGCCGTAGGCCGTCCGCGCCGCGGCGACGAAGCCCGCGAGGTCGGCGGCGCGCCGGCGGAGATCGGCCTCGTCGAACACGCCCTCCGCGAGTCGGCGGAAGAAGCGCGGCATGCCGTTCTCCAGCACCGCGCCGCGGGGGGAGAGCAGGGCGGCGCCGGGCAGCAGGGTCCGCCCGAGGGGCAGGAGGTCGGTCTCGTCGCCGCCCGTCCCGTGCAGGAGGAGGAGCGGCGGCAGCCCGGCCTCGGTGGCGGGCTCGAAGCGATGGGTGAGGCGCTGGGCTCCGCCCCAGGATGGTTCGGTCATGGCAATCTCGCGACGATCGGTTGGAGCGCGCCCGCTCCGGACGGAGCGAGCGCTTGTCTTCGGCCGGTATCGTTCAGGCCACTTCGGGCAGGTGCCCCTCGATCTGGGCCCGGTGGGGTTCGAGGAAGGCCGGCAGCTTGAGGTCGCGGCCCAGGGTCTCCACCGGCTCGTCGACGGCGAAGCCCGGGACGTCGGTGGCGATCTCGAACAGCACCCCGCCCGGCTCGCGGAAGTAGACCGAGCGGAAGTACTGCCGGTCGCGCTGCTCGGTGACCCCGAGCCCGTAGGTGCGGGTCAGCGTCTCCACCATCCGCGCCTGCTCCGCGTCGTCCGCCGCCCGGAAGGCGATGTGGTGCACGGAGCCCGCGCCCTGCCGGCCGCGGAGGAACTCGCCCACCGCCCGCAGGGTGACGAAGCCGCCCGCGGGCGCACCGCTGGCGTAGCGGGTCGCCGCCCCCTCGCGTCCGGCCTCGTGGAAGCCGAACACCTCGGTCAGGATCGCCGCCGTGCCCTCCGCCTCCTTGAGAAGCAGGGTGACGCCGTGGAACCCGCGGATGGCGTGCTCCGCCGGAACCTCGGCGCCCGTCCAGGGCGCATCGGTCTCCGCCGCCTCGGTGCCAACCAGGGCCAGCATCAGGCCGTCGGGGTCGCGGAAGCGCAGGGTCGGCTCGCCCAGCACCGGGGCCAGGGTCTCGTGGGCGACGCCCTTCTCGATGAAGCGGTGGGTCCACCAGCCGATCGAGGCGCGCGGGACCCGGAAGGCGGTCTCCTGGGTCTCGCCGATCCCGACCCGGCCGGGGGCCGCATGCGCGATCGGGAAGAAGGTCAGGATCGTGCCGGGGCGGCCGGTCTCATCGCCGTAATAGAGGTGGTAGGTGCCCGGATCGTCGAAGTTGACGGTCTTCTTGACCAGTCGGAGGCCGAGCACCTGGGTGTAGAAGTCGACGTTGCGGGGCGCGGCGCCGGAAAACGCGGTGACGTGGTGGATGCCGTTCTGGGACATGGGACGATCTCCTGGGGGCCGCACCGCGCCGGGACCGGCCGTGCTGCGATGACCGGAAGATGCGCCTTGCCACCGCGTTCGAAAATGGAAACGATGGAAACGCATCGTTTCTGAAAGACCATCGATGAAGCTTCCCGATTTCGAAGCCTGGGCCATCTTCGCCAAGGTGGTCGAGACCGGATCCTTCGGCCGTACGGCCGCCGAGCTGGGCATCACCACGGGTACGGTTTCCAAGGCGGTGACCCGCCTGGAAGTGCGGATCGGGGCGCGCCTGTTCCACCGCACCTCGCGCAAGCTCGCTCTCACGGAGGCCGGCGCCTCGGCCCGGGAGGCCGCCGCGCGCATCCTCGCCGAGGGCGAGGCGGCCGAGGCCCGGGCGCAGGACGCGGCGGCGCAGCCGCGCGGGAAGGTCCGGCTCGCCGCGCCGATGTCGTTCGGGGTGCTGCACGTGGCGCCGCTCCTGCCGGATTTCCTTGCGGCACATCCGGGCCTGAGCATCGACCTGCATCTGGGCGACGATCTGATCGACCTCGTCGGCCGCGGCTTCGACTGCGGCCTGCGCATCGCCGCGCTGACGGATTCCTCGCTCCGGGCCCGGCGGCTCTGCGCGATTCACCGCTCGCTCGTCGCCACGCCGGCATACCTCGCCCGGCACGGATGGCCGGCCCATCCGCACGATCTCGCGGGCCATGCCTGCCTCGGCTACGCCTACCTGCCGAGCCCGGATCGCTGGCGCTTCCTGGGGACCGGCGGCGCGGAGGCCACGGTGGTGCCGGATGGCCCCCTGCGGGCGAACAATGCCGATGCCCTCGCGCCCGCCCTGCGTGCCGGCCTGGGCCTCGCAGTCCAGCCGGACTTCATGGTGTGGGAGGACCTGCGCGACGGGCGCCTGGTCCGGGCCCTGCCGGGATGGACGCCGCCGCGGATCGACCTCCACCTCGTCACCCCGCCGGGCGATCCGCGCCCGGCCCGGGTCAGCGCCCTGATCGCCTATCTGGCCCACGCCCTCTCGGCCGCGCCCTGGGCGGCCGGGACCAGCACCGTCCCGGCGTGAGCCGCCGGCTCAGGCCTCGGCGATCTCAAGGGTCAGGCCGCGTCCGCGCAGCACCTTGTCGAGGCGCTGGCGCATTTCGGGGCAGAGGTGGTCCACGCGCAGGTGCAGGGTGTCGCCCTGCGGCGTCCCGGTGACCCACAGGCGGTAGCGCAGGCCTTCGTCCCGGAGCTGCTCCAGCAGGCGCTCGGAGGCGATTCGGTTGGCCTCGTTGTTCATCGCGATGAGGCGTGCATCCATCTCGGTCTCTCCTGCTTGCAGAAGGGCAACGCGCGACGGGGCCTTTTTCGTCCCTGCGACCTGACTTCGTGGTGAAGCGGAGCGTGTTCGGGCGCCCGAGAGGGGACGGCTGATCTCCCGCTCAACCGGAACACGGGGCCGATGCCGAGGTTCACGGGCATGAGATCGCTGGAGGAGGGTGTGATGACACGCAGGGCCATGATCGCCGTCGCGGCGCTGCTCGCGGGACCGGCCGCGGCGCAATCGGTGAGCGAGAAGACGGGGGTGAATGCGCTGATCGGGGTGAGCCCCTCCACCGCCGATTTCGTGACCCAGGCCGGGGTCAGCGACCTCTTCGAGATCCAGACCAGCCGGCTCGCGGCCGAGCGCAGCGACGGGCCGACCAAGGCCTACGCTCAGAAGATGATCGCCGATCACGAGAAGACCACGGGCGAGCTGAAGGCCATGGTCCAGGGTGGGAAGGTCCAGGCCACCCTCCCGACGGCCCTCGACAGCACGCATCAGGGCAAGCTCGACACCCTGAAGGGCCTGCAGGGTGAGGCCTTCACGAAGCAGTATCACAGCGATCAGGTGAAGGCGCACAAGGATGCGGTCGACCTGTTCCAGCGCTACGCGAAGGGCGGCGACAATCCGGACCTGAAGGCCTGGGCGGCCAAGACCGAGCCGGCCCTCGCGCATCACCTCAAGATGGCGCAGGATCTCGATAGGTAAGTCCCGTCCCCCCCGGGGAGCGGTACGGCGGAGACCCGTCCCAACCCGCCGCCGGATCAGAAGACCTCGTCCGTGTGGACGTCGAAGCGGGCGAGGTGCGCGTAACCGAAGTTCGTGGTGATCGCCACGTCGGTCGCGTCGCGCCCGCGGGCCATGACGATCCGGCCGATGCGCGGCGTGTTGTGGCGCGCGTCGAAGGTGTACCAGGTCCCGTCGAGATAGACTTCGAACCAGGCCGAGAAATCCATCGGGTCGGGCACCGGCGGGATGCCGATGTCGCCGAGGTAGCCGGTGCAGTAGCGCGCCGGAATGTTCATGCAGCGGCAGAACGCGACGGCGAGATGCGCGAAATCGCGGCAGACGCCCTGGCGCTGCATGAAGCCGTCCCAGGCCGTCCGGGTGGCATCGGCGCACATGTAGTCGAAGCGGATGCGATCGTGCACGTAGTCGCAGATCGCCTGTACCCGGCCCCAGCCGAGGGGCGTGCCGCCGAACAGCGACCAGGCCGTCTCGGACAGCTTGTCGGTGTCGCAGTAGCGGCTGCCCAGGAGATAGACGAGCACGTCGTTGGGCAGGTTCTGCACCTCGATCTGCTGGGCGTTGGGCGCATAGGCGTCGGGTAGGCCGGAATCCTGGACCACGAAATCGGCCGAGATCGTCAGGCGGCCGGGGGGCGTGACGATGCGGGTGCAGATGTTGTCGAAGACGTCGCGATAGTCCTGGGACGGGATCGGCGGATCGAACTGGATGACGTGGGGGGTCAGGACGTCCGGCATCCGTGAGGGGTGCACGCTCAACGCGAGGATCATCGGCGTTGGCTGAACCGATTCGAAGGCGATGTCGAACCCAGTCCTGATCTTCATATCCACCACCTGATCCTGTCGAGAAACACACGCTCTTCACTTGCGACCGGGCGGCGGTTACCGCGCCGGTGCGTCAACGCGCCAGATCCGGATCCGTCGCCCGAGGCCCCCCGGCCCCCGGCTCGACTTCCTGGACATCGACGCTCACCGTCATGCCCAGATCGTCCGCCGGAAACCCGAAGAACGACCCGTGCAGCGGGACTGCCTGGCGCGGGTCTCGCGCCACCGCGACCCGGATCAGATCCCGGTTTCCGACGATGCCGTTCGTCGGATCGAACTCGATCCAGCCCGCGCCGGGCAGGTAGACCTGCACCCAAGCATGAGTCGAGCCACCGCCCACGTGCCGGTCGCGATCCCCGCGTGGGTTGTAGAGGTAGCCCGAGACGAAGCGGGCCGCCATGCCGAGGGCCCGCACGGCCTCGATCATCAACACCGCGAAATCGCGGCAGCTTCCG
This sequence comes from Methylobacterium sp. 001424705, assembly GCF_059816145.1. Lineage (NCBI taxonomy): Bacteria > Pseudomonadati > Pseudomonadota > Alphaproteobacteria > Hyphomicrobiales > Methylobacteriaceae > Methylobacterium > Methylobacterium sp. 001424705. Next base: position 47,422 of record NZ_JCBANU010000012.1, read on the forward strand.
CGCTTCAGACGCAGCGTCGTCACCGGATCCTGCACGCCCTTCTCGGAGCGGGCCAGATACGCGAAGTTGCGCCGGACGCTGCGGGTCATCTCGGCCAGAAGGTCCTGGGTCCCGATCCGTCCGGCGGGGGGCACGAAGCTGCGGGCCCAGGCGTCGACCTCGTTGCGCGGATCGGAGTATTGCCGCTCCATCGAGCGGCTGAGATCCGGGATGTCGTCGGCTCCGTAGCCGAACGGGTAGAACGCCGCATGGGCGGCGATGGGGAAGACCGGCGCCGATTCCGGCGTGTGGTCGAGGGTGATCGCGCATTCGAAGGTGAGCTGCGCGGCCCGCCCCGTGAAGGTGGCCACGGCCACGCAGTTGCCGAAGACGTCGTGAAGCCAGCGCAGGCCGCTCGGCTCCGGCGTGATCTTCAGGGTCGCCGAGATCAGGCGCTGGTCGTAGCTGTCGCGAGGCCGGAACAGGATGCGGTGTTCACCGAAGGCCACCGGCTGCCGGTAACGGTAGGTGGTGCGGTGGCGGACGGACAGGATGGGCAAGGCGAGGGGCTCCACCGCGCCGGATCGGCGTGGTCTGGTCGGCGCGGACGCTGGGTTCGGCGATGCAAGTCGTGCGCCGGAGCGACCCGTCGCGGTAGCGGCGGAAACGCCTCTCGGCGGGGCGATCCGACCGGGTCAGGGCACGATGGGCTGGGGCACGGTGGTGGCGATCTCCGCCTCGCTCAGGAGATCGAACGGGCGCCACGGCTTCGGAATGAACACTGCCTGCTCCGGCAGGGTTCCGGGTCGTTCGGCCCGCCGGCCCGAGGTGACCACCATGCGGGCCGCCGGCCAGAGCAGGGCGACCGCGGAGGCGAGCTGGACCCCGTCCATCGCGCCGGCCAGGCTGACATCGGCGAAGACCAGGGCGACGTCGCCGCCGCGCTCGCGCATGATGGTGAGCGCGGCCTCCGCGCTGTCGCAGCCGATGGCGGTCAGGTCGGTGTCGCTCAGGAGCGCTTCGGCCAGCGCCCGCGTGGCGGCGTCGTCCTCGACCACGAGGGCGAGCTTGGATGGGCGGGGCTTGGCCGGATTGGGCTTGGCCACCGGTTCCGGTTCGACCTTGCGCACGAGGATCGCGAGGTGTTCCGGCACCCCCTCGGCGATCAGGTCGTCGTAGAAGGCGGCGAGGGCCTGGCCGATCCGGTCGAGCGACATCCCGGGACTCAGCGTGTCCGCGAGCGATGTCCGGCTGACGGCGGACGGGTGGTCCGCGTTCGTACCTTTCGGGTCCGGCAAGCAGGGCCTCCGCGGTGTGTGTCTCGAGGCGAGCCAGAAGGGCTCGCCGACATTAAAGCCGGGAGATCACGGTCAGTTGCGGGAAATCATCCCGGACGCTGTCCGCCCTGTGCGTTTCGTCAGTCCGCCGTCGCGTCGGCATAGGCCAGGATGCCGGCCATGGAGCGCACGTCGCGGTAGCGTTCGCCGCGGGTGCTCATCATCGCCTCGAACTTCTCGTGCACCTGCGCCACCGACAGGCTGACGGCCTTCCGGCGCCCGCGCTGGGCGGCAAAGAAGATCGTCTTGTTGGCCCGGGCCGGGCCGGGCAGCATCTGCGCGGCGGCGGCCTTCGGCGTGTCGACCACGGTGGCGAGGAAGTCCTCGGCGTCGTCCGGGCCGAGGAAGTGGGCGAGGTAGACCTCGCCCAGGGTGAGTTCGCGGCCGATGCGGAGCGCGATGCGGGCGGCGTCGCGCTTCAGCATCTCGCCGGCCATCAGCGCGGACAGGTAGGGGTCGCGGCGCATCTCGAGAATGCGGGTCCGGTCGGCCGGATCGAGGACGGTGGGGCGTCCGTTGTCGCCCGCGACCACGAGGGCGGCATCCGTGGCGAGGCCGTATTTCGGCCCGAAGTCGCGCACCACGCCGAGCCAGGTCCGCTCGATGAACTGGAACAGGCCGGTCGCGGAGGACGTCTGGGCCTGGACCTCGGTCTTGAAGCTCGATTCCTTGTCGGCCACCGCCATCAGCAGGACGGGGTCGGTTTCCACCGCCTGCGCGGCGCGGACGATCTTCTGCACGAGGTGGCGCCGGATCTTCATCGGCCCGAATTCGAGGACCTCGTTCGGGTCGCCGACCGAGCTCTCGGTCAGGAGGTAGTCGTAGGAGACGCGGTCCACCGCATTGGAGCCGAGCTCGGTGTCGAGGTCATGGACCGGGGCAAAGGCGGAAGCGGCGGTGATCACCGCGCGGGGCGCGCTCGCCTGGGCGGAGGTCTGCAGGATGACCGGGACCGGCTGGATGCGCGGACGCGGCATGGTGATCTCGGTCATCGCCTGAGCCGACTGCACCACGCCGGTGTCCGGCCCGACGCCGTAGACCAGGACTCCGCCGAGGCCACCCGCCAGCAGCACCATGGAGAGCACGGAGCGGGTCAGGGCGGGGCGGCTGCCGTGATCGCGGCCGATGCGGCCGCCGAGGGTGAGGGCATCCGATGACGACGGAGCGGCGCCGAGGCCGGAGCGCGGTGCGAGCGAGCCCTTGACGGGCGCACCCTTGGCGATGGGGCCCTTGGCGAAGACGGTCCGTGACGATCCGACGTTTCGACCCTGCATCTGCGCGACCCAACCCCGTTCCCAAGCGACGGATTGAGATTAGCTTGACAGATGTGGCGACAACACGGCCCAGTTTGGGGCAATCCCGTGGCAAGATTGGCACGGTGTCCAGAGCGTTTTCGCACATCGCAACCGGACGGGGCGGGACGCGAAACGCCGAACGCGGACATGCCGGAGCACGACCGCCAAACAAATCTCATCGAGAAGGAATGGTACCACTGCCCCGGCTCGAACGGGGGACCTCTTGATCCACAATCAAGCGCTCTAACCAACTGAGCTACAGCGGCACTGCGGGCGATCTATCCCGACCCGCGCCGCATTTCAAGCCGCCTTCGGCCGATCGTCGGCAAAAGTGTGGACCATTCTCCCGTCGAGCCCGAGGCGCCGGGCGGGCGACGGCGCCGAGCGGTCGACGCCGGGGCCGCCGACGGGCTAAGCAGGGCGCGGGTCCATCTCCCTGCGCGCGTTCCTCCCGGCGCACGCTCCCGTTCACCGGTCGATGCCACCGCACGCCATCCCCTCCCGACCGCCGCTCGCCCAGCGGGTGCTCGTGCAAGCGCCCGGCCAGCTGCGCGCCCTCGTGCGCGGCAGCGAGATCGGCCTGATCGTCCTGGCCGCCCTGATCGGCTGCTGCGGCGGCGTCGCGGTGGCCGGAATGAACCGCGCGACGCAGGCCCTGCGGGAGCTGCTCTACGGTCTGCCGCCGGGCTTGCGCCTGAGCGCGGCCACCGATCTCCCGGCCCTCGTGGTTCTCCTGGCGCCGGCCTTCGGCGGCGTCCTGCTCGCGCTCTTCACCCTGGCCCTGCGCTGGCAGCGACGGCCCCGGCGCCCGGTGGTCGACCCGATCGAGGCGAACGCGCTGCATGGCGGACGGATGTCGATCCGCGATTCCCTCATCGTGGTGATTCAGAACACCATCTCCAACGGTAGCGGCATCTCGGTGGGAATGGAGGCGGCCTACACGCAGTTCTGCGCCGGACTGGCCTCGCGCCTCGGCCTCGCCTTCGAGCTGCGCCGGGCCGATCAGCGGACCCTCGTCGGCTGCGGCGCGGCGGCGGCCATCGCGGCGGCCTTCGGGGCGCCGCTGACGGGGGCGTTCTACGCCTTCGAGCTCATCATCGGCACCTATTCCATCGCCACGCTGACCCCGGTCGTGGTCGCCGCCCTCTGCGGCAGCGTCGTCGCCCGCGCCCTGGTGGCCCAGACCTCCCTCGTCACGGTGGAACGGGCCGATGCCGTGACCACGACGGTCCTGACCACCCTCGACACGGTTCCGAGCCTCGCCCTCGGACTGATCTGCGCCGGCCTCGGCATCCTCATCATGCGCGGCGTGACCCTGGTGGAAGCCGGCTTTCGCGCCACCCGCCTGCCGACCCTCTGCGTCCCGATCCTCGGCGGCCTGTGCGTCGGCGGGCTGGCGCTCATCGCCTCGCCGCAGGTCCTCTCCGGCGGACACGGGGCGCTGCACCTGCACCTCGACGCCCACGGCACCACCCTCGGCCTCTCGGCCCTGATCGTGCTGTTCGTCGCCAAGGCGACGGCCTCGGCGGTCTCCATCGGGTCGGGATTCCGCGGCGGCCTCTTCTTCGCCTCGCTCTTCCTCGGCGCGATCGTGGGCGAGATCTTCGCCGCCGGCATGCCGATGATCCTGCCCGGCTTCGCCGCGTTCGGGCTGACCCCGCTCGCCTACGCGGTGATCGGCATGAGTGCGCTCGCCGTGGCGGTGATCGGCGGACCGCTGACCATGACGTTCCTCGCCCTCGAACTCACGGGCAGCTTTCCGATCGCCGGCCTGGTGCTCGTGGCGGTGATCGCCTCGTCGCTGACCGTGCGGAAGACCTTCGGCTATTCCTTCGCGACCTGGCGCTTCCACCTGCGCGGCGAGAGCATCCGCAGCGCGCACGATGTCGGTTGGATCCGGACCCTTACGGTCGGCAAGCTGATGCGCCGCGAGGTGCCGACGGCCGCCCTCGACCAGAGTCTCGCCAATTTCCTGCGCAAGCACCCCCTGGGCTCGCCCTCCCGGGTGGTGATGGTGGACGGGCAGGGGCGCTATGCCGGCATCATCCTCGTGCCGGAAGCCCACGCGGCCCTGCTGGAGGCGGAGGCGGAGGCGCCGGGTCTCCCCGGGCTCCTGCGCCACACCCACGACGTCCTCACCGCCGACATGAACGCCAAGATCGCCACGGCGATCTTCGACCGGACGGAGAGCGAGGCCCTGGCGGTGGTGGAGGACCTGAAGAGCCGCAAGGTGATCGGCCTCCTCACCGAGAGCCACACCCTCAAGCGCTACAGCGAAGAACTGGACCGGCAGCGCCGGGCGGTGCTGGGGGAGACGAGCTGAATTGCTGGCCGGGCGGAAAAGCGCCGCGCGGTCACGGACGCCCCGTGGCCCGGCGCCAGCCGGCATAGCCGAAGGCGAAGAGGCTGGCCCCGCCCATCATCAGGAGGCTCCAGCCCCAGTCGCTCGGCACCTGCCCGTCGACCGGATGACCGGCGAGGCCGGCGGCCAGCACGAGGCCGAAACCGGTGACGACGGCGGAGAGCAGAAGCCCGAGGCTGATCCCGATACTCATCACGAAACGCCTCCCACGCAGGAGATCCGGGCGCCGCGCCGCGGCCGCGCAAGGGCCGACGCCGGGTCCTGGGCGGGACGCGGCGCCGGCAGGGTCGGATCAGGGGATCACTTGATCGAAGGGTCCCTTCGTCGAGGGCCCCTTTATCAGGGGTCACTCGAGTGAAGGATCACTTGGGCGCAGCGGTCGAACCCGTCGTCGCCGCGGATGCCGGCGCTTTCTGCGGGGTTCCGAGCACGTTCACCACGTCGAAGCGCACGCCGTCCTCCACCTTCTTCAGGAGGGCGTTGCCCTCGTAATACTTGCCTTGTCCGATCAGGCTCGCCGCCTGATCGACATCGGTGGTCGTCTGGTTCAGCGGCACGACGGCCAGGACAAAGTTCATGTCGACGCCGGCGAGCTTGAGCTGGTCGATGGCCGACTTGCGGTCACCCTTCTCAAGGCTCTTGTTCGCGGTGGCCACGGCGGCTGCCTTGGTCGGCGTGGCGACGAAATCCTCGCCGAGCGTCAGCTGGCCATCGACGGGCAGCCAGGCCGTGGGCTGCGTGGATGCCTTCGCCTCCGCGGTCTTGGCGTCGGCCGCCTTGGCATCGGCCGCCTTCGCATCGGAAGCCTTCGCCATCGCGGCGTGCTTGTCGGGGCTCCGCAGGTCCGCTTCCGCCTTGGTGTAGATCGCCTCGTCGGTCTTGGCCTTGGCGAGCGACGCCTGCGCCTTGCCGATCAGGGTCTTGGCGAGGGTCGGATCGGCGTCGAAGATGGCGATGCGGGCGAGGTGCAGGTCGCGGAAGGCCTGGGCGCCGTCCTTCGACAGCTTGCCCACGTCTCTGTCCGCCGCCTGCTGCGCGGCCGTCACCGGCGGAGCCGTCGCGGGCTTCACCGCATCGTTGGCCAGTGCCACACCGCTGAGGAGCGAGGTTGCGGCAAGGAAAGCGGCAACTGTTCTTGTCTTATTCATCACACTGCCTCCGAAGAAGAGCCGCGCCTGGATCGTGGATCGAACTGATCTCCCTGCGCCGGCGATCTCTTCTGAAGCAAATGTGGTCTTGGCCAATCGAGATGTCATCTTAAAGTTTGGTCAGGTTCAGTTCATCAAATATTCGTTGACAGCAGCCCAGGCGCGGAGGTGCATCAAGCCGTTTCCGAGTCGGATGCCGGCGGCACAAAAAAGCACGCGGTGATCGCTCACCGCGTGCCGGTCGTTCGCCCGAGGAGGAAACGGCTCAGGCGGCCGAGAGGCGGGACTTGCGGGTCAGCGCTTCCTCGACGGTGCCGTCGCCGTCGAGGTAGCCGTGACGCTTCGGGTTCGGCATGATCAGCGAGCCGATGAAGGCGACGCCGAGCATGACGGTCACGTACCAGAAGAACGTGCTCTCGGAGCCGACCTGCTTCAGGTAGAGCGCGACCATCTCGGCGGTGCCGCCGAACAGCGAATTGGCGATGGCGTAGGAGAGGCCGACGCCCAGGGCCCGCACCTGCGTCGGGAACAGCTCGGCTTTCACGATGCCGCTAATGCCGGTGTAGAAACTGATCACGATCAGGCCGACCATGATCAGCGCGAAGGACAGGACCGCGTTCTGCGTGGACCCGATGGCGGTCATCAGCGGCACCACCATCAGGGTCCCGAGGCCGCTGTAGAGCAGCATGTTGGCCTTGCGCCCGATCCGGTCCGACAACCAGCCGAAGAACGGCTGGATGATCATGTAGACGAACAGGGCGGCGGTGGAAATCTGCGAGGCCGTGACCTTGTCGATATGCGCCGTGTTAAAGAGGTACTTCGGCATGTAGGTGGTGAAGGTGTAGAAGCTCAACGAGCCGCCGGCGGTGTAGGCCAGCACCACGCAGAAGGCGCGCCAGTGCTTGAACAGGGCCGCGAAGGTGCCGGAATCCTTCTTGGCCATGTCTTCCTTGGTCGCCGTCTCGGCCAGCGACGAACGCAGGTAGAGCGCGACCACCGCCGCGATGGCGCCGATGACGAACGGGATGCGCCAGCCCCAGGCCGTCAGTTCCTGCGCGGTGAGGAAGCTCTGGAGGATGATCAGCACCAGCGAGGCGAGGAGCTGGCCGCCGATCAGGGTGACGTACTGGAAGGAGGCGAAGAAGCCGCGACGGCCCTTCACGGCGATCTCGCTCATGTAGGTGGCGCTGGTGCCGTACTCACCGCCCACCGACAGGCCCTGGATCATCCGGGCGAGCAGCAGCAGGGCCGGCGCGAGCTGCCCGACCGTGGCGTAGGTCGGCAGCACCGCGATCATCAGCGACCCGGCGCACATCATCAGCACCGAGATCAGCATCGAGGTCTTGCGGCCGAGGCGGTCGGCGATGCGGCCGAACAGCCAGCCGCCGATCGGGCGCATGAAGAAGCCCACCGCGAACACGGCGGCCGATTGCAGGAGCTGACTGGTGCTGTCGCCGGCGGGAAAGAACACCGGTGCGAAGTAGAGCGCGAAGAACGCGTAGCAGTAGAAATCGAACCATTCGACGAGATTGCCCGACGAGGAGGCGACGATCGCCTTGATCCGGCGTCGGTTGTCGGCGGCGTCCTCCGCCTTGGTCGGAATGGTCCCGGCCCCACCTGTCATACGTCTCATCCCTGTGATCTGAACAATGCCGTTCCGCGGCTTGCTTGACGGGGACGTTATCGCCTCGAACGCGATTTCCAAAGGGCGATCAGCGGGTTGTCGGACACGGCCAAGATGACGATGAAACCACGCTGTGGAAGACGTGCTCCTGAGCTTGGCTGTACCGAGTCAATAGGCTGATCGCGATCAGCAGCAAGATCAGCGCAAGAAATCCGGGAACGGTTTCTCGAAGATCCTCGTTGCGGACGGCATCGACGTCGAGCGGCGTCCGACAACAACGAGAGTGGAAACGATCCCATGAGCAAGCTCTTTCGGAGCACGGTGACGGCGGCGGCCCTGGTGATCGGCGCAGCGAGCGCGTTCGCGCAGGGCGGGCCGGGCGGCGGCGCTGGTGGCGGGGCAGGCGGTGCCGGGGGCGGCGCAGGCGGTGCCGGGGGTGGCGGCGCCGGCATGGGCGCGGGCGGCGGTGCCGGTGGCGCGGGTCCGGGTGCGGGTGGTGCCGGCGGAATGCGCGGTGGCGCCGGTGGCGGTGCGGGCGGTGGCGCCGGCATGCGGGGCGGCGAAGCCGGCGGTGCGGAGACCGGGGCCGGTCCGGCCGGTGGGGCCCAGCGCGGCGAGGCCGGTGGCCGTGGCGCCGAGGGTGGCGCAGGGCGGCAGGACGGTCGTCCGGGTCAGGCGGCCGGAGAGCGCGGCGGCCGCGAAGACGGTGGCGCCGCGGCACGAGACGGCCGGGGCGACCGGGACGGCAAGGGAGATCGCGACGGCAAGGCGGACCGCGACGGCAAGGGCGATCGGGGCGGCAAGGCTGATCGCGACGGCCGCGAGGAGCGCGGTGGACGGGCCGACCGCGATGAGCGCGGCGGTCGCGACGGCCGCGTCGAGCGCGAGGGCCGGGGTGGTCGCGGCGACCGTGGCGATCGCGGCGCCGTCCGCGGCGCCTATGGCCGCCTGGGGGCGCCGCAGCGCACCGAGTTCCGCCAGAGCGTGTTCCGCCGGGGCATCCCACGCCTCGCCGCCGGCGCCTTCGCGCTCACCGTCGGCACGGCTATCGCCCGCAGCTACACCCTCTACGACCTGCCGCCGGACATCGTCCGGATCGCGCCGGAATACGAGGATTACCGCTACGTGCTGGTGGACGACGACATCGTCATCGTCGATCCCGACACCTATGAGATCGTCGACGTGATCCGCGGCTGACCCGAGCGATCGGAACCGCGTCGGGGGCGGGGCTTCAGGCTCCGCCCCTTCGCGTTTTCCGCTCAGCGCTTGCGGTCGAGGAGGCCGGAGACCACCCGTGCGGTGTAGTCGACCATCGGCACGATGCGGGCATAGTTCAGGCGCGTCGGGCCGATGACCCCCACCACGCCGACGATCTTCTGCGACCCGTCGCGGAACGGAGCCGCGATCATCGAGGAGCCTGAGAGCGAGAAGAGCTTGTTCTCCGAGCCGATGAAGATGCGCACGCCCTCGCCGCCCTCGGCCCGGGACAGGAGTTCGATCACGTCCTTCTGGGTCTCGAGGTCGTTGAACAGCAGGCGGATGCGGTCGAGATCCTCGGCGGCCCGCAGGTCGTCCAGGAGATTGGCCTGACCGCGCACGATGAGCTGCCGGGCATCCGAGGGGCCGACGCTGACGGCGAGGCCGGCATCCACGAGGCGCTCGGTGATCACGTCAAGTTCGCGCTTCATCGCTTGCCGGCCCGACTCGATCTCGGCGCGGAGCGTCCCCAGGGTCCGGCCCTGGAGCCGGGCGTTCAGGTAGTTCGAGGCCTCCTGGAGAGCCCCCGCCGGCAGGCCCGCCGGCAGGTCGAGGAGGCGGTTCTCCACCGAGCCGTCGTCGGAGACCAGGACGACCAGCGCCCGGGTCGGATCGAGGCGGACGAACTCGATATGCTTCAGGTGGACGTTGGTCTTGGTGGTGAGCACCACGCCGGCCCCACGGGAGATCCCTGAGAGCAGCATCGAGGCCTCGGCCAGGGCGGAATCGAAGGTATGGCCCGAGGCGGCCGCGCGCATCTGCGCCTCGATCCGCTCCTGCTCTTCACGCCCGACATCGCCGAGCTCCAGCATCGCATCGACGAAGAAGCGCAGGCCCTGCTCCGTGGGCAGACGGCCGGCCGAGGCGTGGGGTGCGAAGATCAGCCCGGAATGCTCGAGATCCGCCATGACGTTCCGGATCGAAGCCGGCGACAGGGCCATGGGCAGGATGCGCGCGAGGTTACGCGAGCCGACCGGCTCGCCGGTCGTCAGATAGCTCTCGACGATCTGCCGGAAGATTTCACGCGAGCGTTCGTTCAGCGCGCTGAGAACCTGCATCTGCTGCGATGTGGAGAAGGGGCGGGCGGGCTCGGTCACATTCCATTCCTGAGGCGGAGAGTGTGACGGTCTCCCGTGCTTTACACAATGCCGTCCACCGTCGCCCCTGGCGGACGCAGGGAGAATACGAGAAACCGCTTGGCCGCGGTAGGCGTTCCGCACCTCGGGCTCACAGGCGGCGCCGGCAATCCGCCCGACCTCGCTTGCCGGGCGGGGGCCGGAACCGTAAAGCCGCACTCCATCGACACCGGTAAGGAGAGCGGCATGCGGCCCTCGAAGCGCGCGAACGACGAACTGCGCACGGTCACCCTGGAGCGCGCCGTCTCCCGCCATGCCGAGGGGTCCTGCCTCGTCAGCTTCGGCGACACCAAGGTGCTCTGCACGGCCTCGCTGGAGGAGCGCGGCCCCGGCTGGCTGCGGGGCTCCGGCAAGGGCTGGGTGACGGCCGAATACGCCATGCTGCCGCGCGCCACCCACGAGCGCACCCGGCGCGAGGTCAATTCGGGCAAGCCCTCCGGCCGGACCCAGGAGATCCAGCGCCTGATCGGCCGGTCGCTCCGCGCCGTCACCAACCTGCCGGCGATCGGCGAGCGCCAGATCACCGTCGATTGCGACGTGATCCAGGCCGACGGCGGCACCCGCACCGCGGCGATCACCGGGGCCTGGATCGCCCTGCACGACTGCTTCACCTGGATGCGCGGCCGCTCGATCATCTCGGTCGACCCCCTGCGCGACCACGTGGCGGCGGTCTCCTGCGGCATCTACAAGGGCAAGCCCGTCCTCGACCTCGACTACGCCGAGGATTCGGGCGCCGAGACCGACGCCAATTTCGTCATCACGGGCACCGGCGGCCTCGTCGAGGTGCAGGGCACCGCCGAGGGCAAGCCGTTCTCCGAGGAGGAACTGTTCGAGCTGATGCGCCTCGCCAAGGGCGGCATCCAGTCCCTCGTCGCCCTCCAGAAGCAGGCCATCGCGCCGGGAGCCGCCGCATGAGCGGGCATCGCATCCTCACGGGCCGCGTCGTCATCGCGACCCACAATGCCGGCAAGCTCGTGGAGATGCGCGAATTGCTGGCGCCCTTCGGGGTCGAGGCGGTCTCGGCCGGCGAACTCGGCCTGCCGGAACCCGACGAGACCGGCACGATGTTCGCCGAGAACGCCGCCATCAAGGCGCTGGCCGCCGCGACGGCCTCGGGGCTGCCGGCCTTCGCCGATGATTCCGGGCTCTGCGTCAACGCGCTCGATGGAGCACCGGGACTGTTCTCGGCGCGCTGGGCCGGTCCGTCGAAGGATTTTTCGGCCGCCATGGCCCGCATCGCAGCCGAACTCGACAAGCGCGGCGCCACCACCCGGCGGGCGCACTTCGTCTCCGCCCTGGTGATCGCCTGGCCGGACGGCCACACCGAGACCTTCGAGGGCCGGGTCTTCGGCGAACTCGTGCCGCCGCGCGGCGCGAGCGGGTTCGGCTACGACCCGATGTTCCAGCCCGACGGCGACCACCGCACCTTCGGGGAGATCTCCTCCGCGGAGAAGCACGGCGTCGACTGGCAGACCGGCAACGCCCTGTCGCATCGCGCCCGCGCCTTCGTGCTCCTGGCCCAGACCTGCCTGCGGCGTCCGTAAACTGCCTGCGGCGCCCTTGAGACCGGCCGCGGGATTGCCAAACGGCGGTCCCGCGCGCACATCCGCGTCATGACCGAACCGACAGGCCCGGACCACCCGACCCGCGATGCGGGGTTCGGGGTCTATGTCCACTGGCCCTTCTGCGCCGCGAAGTGCCCGTATTGCGACTTCAACAGCCACGTGCGCCACGCGCCCGTGGACGAGGGCCGCTTCCTGGATGCCTTCCGGGCCGAGATCGCCCATGTGGCGGCGCGCACGCCCGGACGGACGGTGTCGAGCGTCTTCCTCGGCGGCGGCACGCCCTCCCTGATGCAGCCCGCCACCGTGGCGGGCCTGCTCGACGCCATCGGCGGCGCCTGGACCGTGACGCCCGACGTCGAGATCACCCTGGAAGCCAATCCCACCAGCGTCGAAGCGGAGCGCTTCCGCGGCTACCGCACCGCCGGGGTCAACCGCGTCTCCCTCGGCGTCCAGGCCATGGACGACGCCGCCCTGAAGCAACTCGGCCGCCTGCACAGCGCAGCCGAGGCCATGGCGGCGGTGCGGGTCGCGGCGGCGCATTTCGAGCGCTACTCCTTCGACCTGATCTATGCCCGGCCCGACCAGGGCCCGGCCGCGTGGCGGGCCGAACTCGAAGGTGCCATCGCCCGGGCGGCGGAGCACCTGTCGCTCTACCAGCTCACCATCGAACCGGGCACGCCGTTCTACGGCCTCGCCGCCGCCGGCAAGCTGGTGCCGCCGGACGACGATGCCGCGCGTGCCCTCTACGACGTGACCCAGGAGGTCTGCGACCGGGCCGGCTTGCCGGCCTACGAGATCTCCAACCACGCCCGGCCCGGCGCGGAATCCCGGCACAACCTCCTGTACTGGCGCTACGGCGAATATGCGGGCATCGGCCCCGGCGCCCACGGACGCCTCGTCGAAGCGGCAGGCCGGATCGGCACCGTCACCGAGCGGGCGCCGGAAGCGTGGCTCGCCCGGGTGGAGGGGCAGGGTCACGGCATCGTCGAGACCGAGACGCTGGCCGCCTCGGACCAGGGCGACGAGTTCCTGATGATGGGTCTGCGCCTGCGCGAAGGCATCGACCCCGCGCGCTACGCCGCCCTGAAGGGGAGGGCCCTCGACCCGGGGCGGATCGACGGCCTCGTCGCCGAGGGGCTGATCGCCCGACATGCGGGTGGCCGCATCGCCGCGACGCCCGCCGGCGCGCCGGTGCTCAACGCGCTGGTGGCCGCGCTCGCCGCCTGATCAGGTGCCCGACGGGCCGAGGGTGCGCGGCGCCGGGCTGACGATGGCCGGCGCACCCGAACGGATCTCGTAGACCGCCAGGGCGCGGTCGCTCGGGCCGTCCGGCCGGAACCGGAAGGTCCCGTCGACGCCGGAGAAGCCGGACGGGTTGGTGAGCGTGGTGTCGGCGAAACGCTGCGAGCCGAACTGGCGCGACAGGGCCGCCATCAGCGAGACCGCGTCGTAGGCCAGGGTGGCGACGCGCGGCGGCACCGAGCCGAACCGCGCCTGGTAGCGCTGCGAGAAGCCGGTGAAGCCGGCTGCGTCCGGGGCCGCGAACCAGCCGCCCTGGAGGGCGGGCAGGGCGAAGATCCGGGGATCGTTCCAGACGGCGGTGCCGATCGGCCGGACCCGGCCGGGGGCGAACCCGGCCTTGGTCAGGGCCGGGGCGACGGTGGCGAGGCCATCCGGCGTATCCGGCAGGAACAACGCGTCGGCCTGGGCCGCCGGCCCGGTGATCAGCCCGCCGAGGCGCCCGATGGCGGGGGCCGGATTGCCGACGGGATAGCGCTCGATCGCCACGAGGCGCGCGCCCTTGCGGGCTACCGCCTCGCGGAACTGCGCCTCCACGGCGTTTCCGTAGCTCGAATCCGGGATCATCGCCGCGAAGGATTTGCGGCCGGACGCGACGGATTCGTCGACGACCCGGTCGACCTCGGCCTGGGGCAGGAAGCTCAGGAGGTAGTTGCCGCGGGCCGCGACCCCGGCATCGGTCGAGAAGGCGATGAGGGGCTTGCCCGCCGCGCGTACCACGCCGGCCGCCGCCTGGACGTTGGCGGCGAAGAGCGGGCCGAGGACGACCTCGGCCCCATCCGCCACGGCGGCTTGGGCCGCCTCGCGGGCGCCGTCCGGCGCGCCGCGGTCGTCCTTCACCAGGATCTGCAGGTCGGACTTCTGGAAATCCTCGACGGCGAGTTCGGCCGCGTTGCGCATCGCCGTGCCCACCGCCGAGCCCGGTCCGGTGAGCGGCACCACCAGGGCGACCTTCACCGATCCGGTGCCGATCCGCCCCCCCGCGGCGGCGATCGGCGCGACGGGCCCCGGGCCTTCCGCCTGGGGTGGCGGGACCCGGTTCGAGACGCGGCCGCCGCCGTCCGGCACTCCGACGCAGGCCGCGAGCAGGAGCAGGGTCGAGATCCCGACCAGCCCGAATTTCAGCCTGTTGGCGTGCGTCATCGGTGGCCCCCCTGTCGCCGGCTGACGACCCAGGCTTGCAGCCTAGGGGCCAAAAGTAAATGTGAACCGACGCGCCGCCGAGCATTCCGCAGGGAGCCCCGATCGTGGCAAGGTCGCGGCCATGACCCAGAAGATCGACACGCGGACCCGGCGGCGGCGCGACCCGGCCGCGACGGGGCCCGGCGCCCGCCCACCCGCAACCTTCACGGCCTTCGGGCTCGCCGCCGAGGCCGAGGCGATCGAGCCCGGTCTCCACGTGGTGGCGACCCCGATCGGAAACCTGAAGGACGTCTCGTTCCGCGCCCTGGCGACGCTCGCCGCCGCCGATGCGGTGCTGGCCGAGGACACCCGCGTCACCCGCACGCTGCTGATGCATTACGGGATCACCACGCCCCTGGTGGCCTATCACGAGCATTCCAACGCGGCGGTGCGCGAGCGGATGATCGCCCGGATGCAGGCCGGCGAGGCCCTGGCCCTGGTCTCCGACGCGGGCACGCCCCTCGTGTCGGATCCGGGTTTCAAGCTCGTGCAGGCGGCGATCGAGGCCGGCCTCAGCGTCACGCCCATTCCGGGCCCCTCGGCGGTGATGACCGCCATCGTGGCCGCCGGCCTGCCCACCGACCGGTTCTTCTTCGAGGGCTTCCTGCCCGCCAGGTCCGGCGCGCGGCGCAGCCGCCTGGAGGCGCTCGGGCGCATCCCCGGCACCCTGGTGTTGTTCGAATCGCCCCATCGCCTGCCCGAGATGCTGGTCGACGCCGTGGAGGTCCTCGGGCCTACGCGCCCGGCAGCGGTCGCCCGCGAGCTGACCAAGCTCTACGAAACGATCCGGCGCGGCAGCCTCGGCGATCTCGCCGCGCTCTACGCGGAGGAGGGCGCGCCGAAGGGCGAGGTGGTGGTGATCATCGGCACGCAGGACGAGGTGCCCGACGCCGCCGAGACGGATGCGGGCCTCGATGCGGCCCTGACGGCGGCGCTCGCCCGGCACTCGATCAAGGACGCCGCGACCCTGGTGGCGGAGGAGACCGGCCAGCCCCGCCGGGTCGTCTATGCCCGTGCCCTGGCCCTGGCCCGGCGATGAGACCTGAGGGCTCTGCGGCCGAGCGCCGGCGCGCCACCGAGCTGCGCGGCCGGACGGCCGAGACCCTCGCGCTCCTCGCCCTGATGCTGAAGGGGTACCGTCCGCTCGGGTCGCGCTTTCGCGCGGCGGGGGGCGAGATCGACCTGATCGTCCGGCGCGGGGCGACGATCGCGTTCGTGGAGGTGAAGGCGCGCAGCACGCTGGAGGCGGCGCAAGGCGCCATCGACGCCCGCAAGGTCGCCCGATTCTCGCGGGCTGTCCGGGCCTGGATCAGTCGGCACCCGAACACCGACGCGGCGACGTTTCGGGCGGACGCGGTGTTCGTCTCGCCCTGGGCCTGGCCCCGGCACGTGGCCGACGCCTTTCCGATCCGATGATCTCAGGCGCGCGCGGCCGCCACGGCTGCGATCAGCGTCCGCTTGAGGTCGGCCTGGCTGAACGGCTTCTGCACGACCGGACGATCGCGGAACGGCTCACGGATGCCGGCGCCGCCGTAGCCCGTCGAGAATACGATGGGCAGGTCGCGCTTCACGATGGCTTCGGCCACCGGATAGATCGGCTCGCCCGCCACGTTGACGTCGAGGATGGCGACCTCGAAACTCTCGTTCTCCGCCATCTCGAGGGCGGTCGACAGACGCGCGGCGGGGCCGACGACGGTGCAACCGAAATCGAGCAGCATGTCTTCGAGCAGCATCGAGATCGCGGCTTCGTCCTCGACGACAAGCACGCGAGCCCCATTGAGAAGGTCTTCGTCCACTTGAGCACTCACGCCGGGGCTTCTTCCCTTCGATCGACTTGGAAATCCGGAACGCCTTCCGCGGAAGGTGTTCAGGGGTTCGCTCCCACCGTGTGCAATCAGGCTCGCAACATGCGAATGATGCAGGGCTTAAGCGAGCCGGCAAGGCCCTTTGAACAGCCCGGCACAGAGCGAGCCGTCGCCCGTTCCGTGGGGCGTGTCAAGCACCTGAACCTCGTCAAAGGCCGTCTGCGGGGCAGCAATGTTACGGTCTGAAACATTTCTGCGCCACCGACTCCTACCGGTAGGCAGCCCCCCCTGGAATGCCAACAACCTATGTTAACGGGACGGTCCGGGGTGCGAGACTGGACGCGACGGTCCGCGATGGCCTGGCTCGCGCTCTCCGGCGTGCGGGCTCCCGGCTCGGCCACGGCCGGGTCTCCCCTCGTGGTCGCCTCGAAGAGCGATACCGAGGGCGCGCTGACCGGCGCCATGATCGCCCAGGTTCTGGAAAAACTGAACTTGCCCGTCCTGCGCAAGCTCGGACTCGGGCCGACCCTGATCGTTCGCAACAGCCTCCTGTCCGGCGAGATCTCGATCTATCCTGAATACACCGGCAACGGCGCCTTCTTCACCGGCACGGAGACCGATCCGATCTGGAAGTCGCCGCAGGGCGCGTACGACACGATCCGGCGGCGCGACGCCGAGCGCGGCCTCGCCTGGCTGACCCGGGCACCGGCCAACAACACGTGGCTGATCGCCGTCAACGGGGACCTGGCACGGCGCGAGCGCCTGACCACGATGACCGACTTCGCCGGAGCGGTCCGCCGCGGCCTCATTCGGCTCGCCGCCTCCACCGAGTTCGTGGAGAGTCCGGCGGCCCTGCCGGCCTTCGAGGCGGCCTATGGCTTCGCCCTGCCCTTGAATCGCATCATCAGCCTGCCCGGCGGTGACACGTCCGTCACGGCGCGAGCGGCCGCGCAGGGGATCAGCGGCGTGAATGCCGGGATGGTCTACGGGACCGACGGGGCCCTCGCGGCGCTCGACCTCGTCGTCATGAGCGATCCCCTGGATGCCCAGATCGTCTACGAGGTGGCCCCGGTGATCCGGCAGGCCGACCTCGCCCGCCACCCCGAGATCGCGCCCGCCCTGGCGCGCGTGTTCACCCGCCTCGACGCCGAGACCCTGCGGCGGCTGAACGCGCGCATCACCGTGGACGGCGACGTGGCCGAAGCGGTGGCAGCCCGTTACCTGTCCGAGAACGGGCTGCTGCCGTGACGGCGGGGACATCGGAAAGCGCGCTGCGGACGGTCGGGATCGGGCGCGTCCTCGCGTTGCTCGTCGGCACCGCCTGGCTCGGTGCCCTGGCGCTCGCCCTGACTTGGCTGCCGGTGCTCACCATCGCGCGGAACCGGCTCGCGCTCGGGGATCCACGGACCGGCTCGGAGGCGCTCGGCGCAACCGGTGCCCTGGTTCTCGCAATGAGCGCCCTCGCCATCGCCCTCGTGGTCTCGCGAAAGCGAGCGGCGGCGGCGCTCGCCACGCTTCTGCTTCTCCTGGCCATCCTGGCCTTCGGACAGGGCCTCGGCGCCGGCGCTGCCCGGTCCCTCGCCGGACTCCCGCCGGCCGCGCGGGCCAGTCTCGGATCGGGATCCTGGCTCGGCCTGTTCCTCCTCGCTGGCGCCCTCGGCCTCGCGGTTCGGCGGTCTCGCAAACCGGGTTTCGGCCTCGCCATCGGCCTCGGCTTGGGCCTGGCGCTCGTCGTCCTCGGGTGGTCGGGCGCCTTCGATGCCCTCTCGCTCGCGGTCGAGTACGCGGCGCGGCGCGAGACGGTGAACGCGGCGCTCGCGGAGCATCTCGCCCTCGCGGGCGCGTCCCTCATTCTCGCGGGTCTCCTCGCGGTCGGGCTGTCGCTGCTCCCGCAGGGGCTGGTGGCCCTGGTCCTCGGCGGAATTCAAGTCGTGCCCGCCGTGGCCCTCCTCGGGGGAATGGTCGCCGTGATGTCGGGCCTCCTCCGCGCCGTTCCGATCTTGCGGGACCTTGGTCTCTCGGCGCTGGGCCCCGTCCCCGCCATCGTCGCCATCGCCGCCTATCTGGCCCTGCCCCTCTGGCGCGGGCTGACTCTGGCCCTGCGGGCGCCGGACGACGACACCCTGCAGGCTGCCGAGGCCCTCGGCCTCTCGCGGGGACAGGTGCTGGCGCGGGTCCGTCTGCCGATCGGTGCGCCGATCCTCGTCGGGGCCGTGCGGGTGGCGGCCGTGCAGGGCCTCGGCCTCGCCACCCTCGGCGCCCTTGTCGGGGCCGGCGGCCTCGGCCGCATCGTCTTCGACGGGATGGCGCAGTTCGCGCCCGACCTGATCCTCCTCGGGGCGATCCCGGTCGTGGTGCTCTCGTTGCTGACCGAGCGCGGTCTCAGCCGAGTTGAGGCCGCCGCGCGGCGGCGGTGGCACGCATGAGCCGGTCGCGACGAACCGCGGCCCTCGGCTTCGCCCTCATGGGCCTCGGCCTCGCCGTGGCCAGTCATCCCAGGGTGGCGAGCTGGATCACCGAGGCCCTGGGGGAGCCGGCGCGGCGTCCCCTGTCGGTGGAGCGCCTCCTCGACCTGGCATGGAAGCACCTCGCCCTGGCCGGAACCGGCCTCACCCTCGTGGCCGTCCTGGGGATCGGCCTCGGCATCCTGATCACGCGCCGCTTCGCAGAACCCTGGCGGCCGATGATCGATGGACTCGCGGCGGCCGCGCAGGCGGTGCCCCCGGTGGTCGTGGTCGCGCTCGCCCTGCCGATCCTCGGCTTCGGAGGTCCCCCGACGCTGCTCGCCCTCGTCGCCTACGGAATCATGCCGGTCCTGCGGGGGACGGCGGGCGCCGTCGCGGGGGTGGCACCGGAGGTCCGCGAGGCCGGACGGGCGATCGGCCTGACCCGGCTCCAGATCCTAGTACGGATCGAACTGCCCCTGGCCGCCCCCGATATCGTCGAGACCCTGCGCACCGCACTGGTGCTCGCCATCGCCACCGCCGCCGTCGGCGCCCTGGCGGGGGCCTCGACCCTCGGCACGCCCATCGTGTCGGGCCTGCAGAATCAGAACACCGTGGCGATGCTCCAGGGCACCGCCGCCACGGCCGCCCTGGCGTTCCTGGCCGACGCCGCGCTGCTGGTCGGCGTCGGCGGGTGGCGCGCTATTCGTCCTTGAACACCACCTGCGCGCCGCGGCCGACGCGGTTGGCGAGGTCGCGCGCATCCCAGTTCGTCAGGCGGATGCAGCCGTGGGATTCGGTCTTGCCCACCTTCTCCGGCTCCGGTGTGCCGTGGATGCCGTAGGAGGGGATCGAGAGGTCGATCCAGACCACGCCGACCGGATTGTTGGGGCCGGGCGGGATGGTGAACTTGGTCTTCGCCTTCACGCCGGCGAACTGGTACTTCGGATTGTAGGTGTAGGTCGGCGCGTAGGCGACGCCTTCGACCTTCGCCTCGCCGGACGGGGCCGGCTTCTCCTCGCTGCCGATCGAGGCCGGATAGAACGCGACGAGTTTGCCGTCCCGGTCGAAGGCCCGCACGGCGCGGCTCTCCTTGTCGACCTCGATGCGGGTTACGTCCTTCGCGTCGCGCGCCTCGGGATCGACCGCCTGGGCGTTCGAGCCCTTCGTGTCCGTCGCCTTGCCGGTATCCTTGTTGGACTCCCTCTCGCTGGAATCTCTCTTGCCGGATTCCGTCTTGCCGGATTCCGTCTTGCCGGCCTCCTGCGCCTGCTTCTTCGCGGCCTTCTCCTCCGTCGTCGCCTTGCCGGTCTCCAGCGGCTTCACCGCGGCGACCACGATCACCGTACCGGCCTTGCCGAAATCCGCGTCGGGGTTGAGCGCGCCGAGGAGATCCGGGGCCATGTGGAAGCGCTCGGCCAGCATCTCGCGGGGGCTTGTATAGCCCAGCGCGTCGAGATCGGCCTGCTCCTCCATCTTCGCCGGCATCTTCTCGACGAAGGGCCCCGCCGCATCGGCCTCCGTGACGGTATACTCGGTGAGCACCGGATCACGGCTCGTCGCCTGAAGCGTGTCGGCGAGGTCGGGCGCGATCTCCGTTTGGGCCTTCAGGCCGTTGGCGGAGGCGAAGGCCGCCAAGGCGCCGCGCAGGTTGTCGCCGTCCCGGCCGTCGATGGCGCCGGGCGAGAAATGGGCCCGGTCGAGGAGGATCTGCGCCTTCACGAGCGCCGGCTCCGGGCGCTTCGCCCCGCTGCGCTTGGCCGCCTCGCCCTTCGACTCGGCCCTGTCCGTCCTCTTCGCCGCGCCCGTCTTCGGTTCGCCGCCCTGGGCGTCGGCCTTCGCGGCGTCCCCGGTCGGCGCCAGGGCTGCGGATTCCACCGCCTCGCGCGTCAGCGCCGGTCCCTCCGCCTTGTCCTTCGTCTCGGCCTGCGCGCCGCCCGCCAGGGCGACCAGAGCGAGGGCGGCGAGACCGCCGCCGATGCGTGTCGAAGGATACCTGATCACCGAAGAACTCCCGCGCTATCCGCCTGATGGCGCGGGAGTAAGCGCGCGGGGCCGTCCGGCGTTCCGCCCTTCACTGACAGAGGCGGTGGCCGGCATTCCGCTGCCGCTCGTCGAGATGGAGGTGGTTGGCGTGGGCCGCATCCGAGCCCGGGCCGAGGACCGTGCGGAAGAACGCGCAGGCCCGGCCGCGTACGGCGGACAGGAAGGTCGCCTCCGGCGTTCCCTCCGGCGCGGCCAGCACCGAGAGGGCCGGGCGGTTGGCGAAGGTGAAGCCCATCACGTCGATGCCGTTGGCGAAGCTGTGTTCGCTGAGCTTGGCATCGGGATCGTGGTTCTGGCCCCGGCATTCGTAGGAGGTGCCGATCGTCAGCCCTTTCAGCGGCTGGCCGAGGTCGCGCTCGGCGGCCGCCTGCGCCTCCGTCGCCCAGCGGGCGAGGGATTCGGCGGCTTCGCAGACCAGGGTCACCGGCGGCGCCAGGGCAAGGTCGTCGGCCAGCGCCGTGACCTTCAGGGGCCTGGCTGCCCCGCACTGACCGTTCGTGATGGCCGGCAGAGGCTCGAAGCGTGCGCCGAGGCGCTCCAGGCGACGCCGGCAGGCGCCGTCGTCGACGGGCGCCACGGTGATGGCCAGGGCGGGGGCCGAGAGTTCGGCGGGTCGCGGAGGCGGTGCCGGCACTTCCCCGCCGTCCGCGGGCTTCACCGGTTCGGCCTCGCGCGCCTTTGCCGCCTCTGCCGGCGGCGACAGTTCCGCCGGTCGTTCGGGTGGGCGCGGCGCTTCGACCTGGGCCGGTGGGGCGAGCTCGGTTGGACGCGGCGGGGGCGCCGGCGGCGGCATCGGGATCGCCGTCGCATCCGACGGCACGCCTTTCTCCTGCGCCGAACCGTCGCGCGTGAGGCCGAGTTGGCCGGCGAGGACGAGGATCGCGGCTCCGGCAAGGCGACAGGCGGGTCGGTGACGCATCTCGTTTTCCATCTGGTCCGGGGCCCCGGACCGCCGGTAACGGTCGGGAGGCGCTGCGGGTCCGCGCGGGGCTTTTACCGCGTCAACCCAGAGACGAAACCGACGCCGTGTCGCTTGCGGGCGTAGGCCCGCATTTGCGCTTCGCGCCTGGGTGCTTACCTTGCGGCGCGACGCGCGATGAACCGGACGAAGGACTGCGAATGACCACTGGCACGCCCGACGCTTCCCAGGAGATGGCTCACGAGACGACCGCCGCCACGGCGCGGATCGGCCCCTTCGCCGACCCGGCCTGGTCGACGCCCCACGGCCTGCCGCCGTTCGAGCACATCGTGCCCGCCCATTATCTCCCGGCCTTCGAGGCGGCGCTGGCCAGCCACCGGGCCGAGATCGACGCCATCGCGGCCGACACCGCCCCGGCGACCTTCGCCAACACGGTCGCGGCTCTGGAGCGAGCGGGGCACGACCTCGACCGCGTCGCCTCGGTGTTCTTCAACCTGAGTGGAAGCCACACCAACCCCGAGCTGCAGGCGGTCGAGCGGACCATCACTCCGCGCCTGGCCCGCCACGGCAGTGCGATCTACCTCGATGCCGCCCTCTGGGCCCGCATCTCCGCGGTGGATCCCGGGGCCGAGCAACTCGGACCGGAGGAGCGCCGGGTGCTCGACCGCTACCGGACCCGCTTCCGCCGCTCGGGTGCGGATCTGGCGCCCGAGGCCAAGGATCGGATGGCTGAGATCGCCGCCCGCATGGCCGAGCTCGGCACCAGCTTCAGCCAGAACCTGCTCGCCGACGAGAGCAGTTTCGCCCTGCCCCTGGAGACCGAGGACGATCTTGCCGGGCTGCCGCCCTTCCTACGCGCGGCAGCGGCGGCGGCGGCCCGGGAGCGGGCCAGCGCGCACGGCCACGTCATCACCCTGTCGCGCTCGCTGATCGAGCCGTTCCTCGTCTTCTCCACGCGCCGGGACCTGCGCGAGAAGGCCTACGACGCCTGGACCCGCCGCGGTGAGAGCGGCGGCGCCACCGACAACCGCGGCCTCATTGCCGAGATCGTCGCGCTGCGGGCCGAGCGGGCCCGACTGCTCGGCTACGACAGCTTCGCCCATTTCAAGCTCTCGGACACGATGGCGGGCTCGCCCGACCGGGCGATGGACCTCCTGCGCAACGTCTGGACGCCGGCGCACTACCAGGCCGCCACCGAGCGGGACCGGCTGCAGGCGCTGGTCCAGGCGGAAGGCCACAACTTCGATCTCGCCAAGCACGACTGGCGTCACTACGCCGAGAAGCTGCGCCGGGCCGAGCACGACCTCGACGAGGGCGAGATCAAGCCGTACCTGCCCCTCGACGGCGTCATCGCGGCGGCCTTCGACACGGCCGAGCGCCTCTTCGGCCTGCGCTTCGCGGAATTGCCCGACGTGCCACGGTATCATCCGGACGTGCGCGCCTGGGCCGTGCGCAACGCGGACGGATCCGAGGTCGGCCTGTTCCTCGGCGACTACTTCGCCCGCGCCACGAAGCGCAGCGGCGCCTGGATGAGCGCCTTCCGGTCGCAGGAGCGGCTCAACGGCGACATCAAGCCGATCATCGTCAACGTGATGAATTTCGCCAAGGCGCCGGACGGCGAGGCCACGCTGCTGTCCTTCGACGATGCCCGGACGCTGTTCCACGAGTTCGGCCATGCCCTGCACGGCCTCCTCTCCGACGTGACCTACCCGCTGCTCGCCGGAACCGCGGTGGCGGGCGACTTCGTCGAGTTGCCGTCGCAGCTCTACGAGCATTGGCTCGAACAGCCGGAGGTGCTGCGCAAGCACGCCCGGCACTACCGCACCGGTGAGCCGATGCCCGAGGACCTGCTGAAGCGCCTGCTCGCGGCCCGGACCTTCAACCAGGGCTTCGCCACCATCGAGTACACCGCCTCGGCGATCGTCGACATGACGCTGCACCTGTCGAGCGCCGGCGAGGACGGGCTCGACGTGGCGGCCTTTGAGGCGGACGCCCTCAAGCGCATCGCCATGCCGGCCGAGATCGCGATGCGGCACCGGACGCCGCATTTCGCGCATATCTTCTCGGGCGACGGCTACGCGGCCGGCTACTACAGCTACCTCTGGTCCGAGGTGCTTGATGCCGACGCCTTCGACGCCTTCCGCGAGGCCGGGGACATCTTCCATCCGGAGACCGCGGCGCGGCTGCGCAAGTACGTGTACGGGGCCGGCAACCTGCGTGATCCGAGCGAGGCCTACACCGCCTTCCGGGGGCGGTTGCCGAGCATCGACCCGCTCCTGCGCCAGCGGGGGCTGGCGGCCTGACGACCCGCCACGCGGGAGACAGGGTAACGGTTTCGTAAAGAAACAGCCTTAACCAATGCTTCCTGCCCCATCAGGAAGCATTGGTCATGACGGATAAGGCCCTCGCGGCATCGGCCGACCCCTCGCCCGACACCCTGCTCAAGCAAGCGATCCTCGGCGCCCGCGCCTCGGCCGAGAAGGCCGCTGCGCCGCCCGTCGCCGGCGGCGCCCCCTGGACCGCGAAGCTCCGCCCCGAGCCGCGTCTCCTCGCCATCGCCGCGGCAAGCCTCGGGCTCGGTGCCCTCATGGGGGCCGGCGCGATGAGCCTCGCAGCCCCGCGCGGGGCGGACGGCAGCGAGACCCTGGCGCAGATCCGCCACCAGATGGAGATCGGCCGCACCGAATCCGAGCGGCAGGTCGAGCGCCTGGCCAAGGGCCTCGCGCAACTTCAGGACATTGCGGAAGCCGGCCGCCAGGAGGCCAAGGCGCGCCACACGAATCTCGCCGAGCGCCTCGGCCGCGCGGAGCAGGGCCTCGCCACGAAGCTCGCCGCCACCGGTGACCGCCTCGAGCAGGCGGAGAAGGACCAGAGCGCCCGCCTCGCCGCCCTCACTCTGCAGATCGAGAAGCGCACGGCGGCCCCGGCTCCGCCGCCCGTCGTCGCGCCCCAGGCCGCCAAACCTGCCGCCCCCGAGCCCACCGAGACGGGCGCGCTTCCGGACAAGCCGAAACCGTCACCCGCCGAGGGCTGGGCGGTGCGGGAGGTCTACGATGGGGTGGCGGTCCTGGAGGATCGCAAACGCCGCCTCGTGGAGGTCGGCCCGGGCGACACCGTTCCGGGTGTCGGACGCATCGAGGGCATCGAACGGCGGGGCAAGAGCTGGGTCGTCGTCACCAAGCAGGGCATCATCACCCCGCAAGCGTGGTGAGGCCGGGCCGAGTTCGGCCGGCCTGACGAACCGCGGTCAGGACGCCTGGGCCTCGATCTCGGTCTCGGCGTTCCGCACGGGGAAGCGGGGCTCGATCGTCAGGGGATCCGCGATCATCGACCCCCGCGCGGCGCGGTTGCGCCCGTGGGTCAGTGCCCGCGTCTGCGCTTCCGCCGACGGATGCAGGATGGCGGTCAGGAAGGCAAAGCCTTCGAAGTCGGAATCGAGGTTCTTGGCTTCGAACACTGGCATGGCGGTCACCGGACCCGAGGTCCTGAAGGGCCCCCGGAGGGAGCCTCAGGACCCGTCATTGGCAGATAATGGGGACAGCGGCAATAAGTTCCGAAAGCCCACGATTATTTACCGTTAATTCACCTCTGCGCCGGACCGAAGGTTAACGCGGTGCGGCAGCGCACCTGATTACAGTGTTCGCGCATCCCGGTAGATCGCCGCGGGAAGGCCCCGGATGTCGGTCTCGACGGTGAGGAGGTGGCCGGCCAGCGGGTCGTCGGCCGGGTCGCGCCCGCGCAGGGCGGTGGTGATGAACAGGGTCGTCAGATCCGGGCCGCCGAAGGCGCATTTGGTGACGAGCGTGGTGGGCACCGGCAGCACGCGCTCGATCTGCCCCTCCGGATCGAAGCGGGTGATGCGCGATCCGCCGTAATGGCAAACCCAGAGATACCCGGCGGCATCGACCGTCAGGCCGTCCGGCTTGCCCCAATCGGCTTCGAAGGCCGCGAAGGGCCGGGGCGGTCCGATGCGGTCCTCCGCGATGGGATGGACCCGGATCACCCCTTCGGCGGTATCCGCGGTGTAGATCCGGCTGCCGTCGGCCGTCATCACCGGTCCGTTCGACACGGCGACCCGCCCTCCGAAGGCATCGAGGCGCCCACCGTGCCAGCGGTGGAAGGTGCCGGTGGGCTCCGCCTCGGCGTCGTCCATGGTGCTGAAGTAGAGGGCGCCGTCCGGTCCGACATGGCCGCTGTTGAGCCGGTTGCCCGAGCGATGATCGTCGGGCGCCACCAGCGGATCCCGACGGCCGCTCTCCAAGTGAAGCCGCACGACACCGGATTCGAAGCCGGCAAGCACCGTGCCGGGATCTTCCGTGAGAAGCGCGAATCCGAGCTTCTCGTCCTGCGGATAGCGCTGGGTCGCCCCGCTCGCGGGGTCGTAGCGCCAGATTGTCGGTGTCTCGACGTCGACCCAGCTGAGCGTGCCCGAGCGGGCGTCCCAGGTCGGTTCCTCGCCGAGTGCGCAGCGGCAGGGAACGGCGACGCGGGGCGTGTGCGGATGGACGCGCAGGGTCATCGGGTCGGGCTCCGGGCTCGGCAGGGGCTTGAACGGGGGAGCGGCACTCCGCTCCGGCGACGTCGGTCAGGCGACGTCTTCGCGCAGGAGCTCGGTGTTGACCGCGAAGGCCGCCATGGCCCCCTCGGCGGCGGCGACCACGGCGAATTGCACCCGGCGGGAGGCGTCCCCGGCGACGAACAGGCCGGGCACGTTGGTGGTCTCGTACTCGCCCGTCGGCACCACGCCCTTTCGGGTCAGGTCGCAGCCGAGCTGCGTGATGAGGTCGGACGGCTCGCACGGCATCGTCATCAGAAACACCGCGTGGCAGGGCAGACTGGTGCCGTCCGCGAAGGTGAGGCGCTGCGGTTGGCGGCCGTCGCCGTCGAGGCGCCGGATCGGCGTCTCGACGATGCGGACGCCGTGGTGGGCGAGACGCGCGCGATCGTGGTCGGAGAGAACGGTCGGCTGCGCATCGGTGCAGAGGGTGACGTCGTCGCTCCAGACGGTCAACTCGAGGGCCATGCCCTTGGCCGCTTCGCCATAGGCATAGACGACGAGGGGCCGGTCTCGATTCTCGTAGCCGTCGCAATAGGGGCAGGAATGGACCCCATGGCCCCAGTAGAGGTCGAAGCCCTCCACCGAGGGCAGGGCCTGATGCAGGCCCGTCGCTAACACCAGCTTGCGCGTCGTCTCGTGGCTGCCGTCGGCCAGGGTGACGCAGAAACCTTCGTCGCAGCCCCGGGCCTGGGTGACCTCGACCGCGCGGCGCTCCACCGTGGGATAGCGGTCCAGATCGGCCTCGGCCCGGGCCCGTAGCTCCAAGGGCGGCGTGCCGTCTCGGGTGAAGACCCCCCAGCTCCGCGGTGTGACCGCGTTGCGGGGCTGGCCGGCATCGCAGAGGAGCACGTCGCGGCGGCAGCGCCCGAGGATGAGCGCCGCGTTGAGGCCCGCCGGGCCGCCGCCGACGATGATGACGTCGCGCATATCGCCCGCTCCCCGGCCTGACCTGTCCGAAGATCAACGGTCGGACACGGGGGGAGGTTCGGTGAAAGCCCCCCGGAACAGGAAAAAGGGCGCTCGCGCGCCCTCGTTCCGTTCCCCAGGGCCGACGCACGCCTCAGGCGGCGGTCGGAGCCTTCACGGGGATGCCCTTCTCGGACAGGAACTGCTGCAGCTCGCCCGATTGGAACATCTCGCGGGTGATGTCGCAGCCGCCGACGAACTCGCCCTTCACGTAGATCTGCGGAATGGTCGGCCAGTTGGAGAAGGCCTTGATCCCGTCCCGGACCGCCGCATCGTCGAGGACGTTGACGCCCTTGAACGGCACTTCCAGGTAATTGAGGATCTGCACGACCTGGCCCGAGAAACCGCACATCGGAAACTGCGGCGTGCCCTTCATGAAGACGACCACGTCCTGGGACTTGATCTCGTTCTCGATCGCGGTGTTGACGTCGCTCATGGGAGTCCTCGTTCGTCTCGGGTCGTGGAAGCTCGCGCTTGAGTTCAGGATTCCGGCGCGGATTTCAAGGCCGTCGATCCTGCGATCCGCCGCAGTGCCGCATCCCAATCACACGGAAGCACGAGAAGTTCGTCCGGACCGAGAGGGCATTGCGCCGGTAGGTTCGGAATCAAGGTATCGCCGTAGCGCCTCAGGCTCAACTTCGCCAGGGACTGCGCAGACGACCAGATCTTATCCCAGTCCAGGCGTTGCCGCATGGAGCGCTCGTATCGATTCATCGCCGTGATCTGGAGCGTCCCGGCTTCCTGGTACCAGTGGTCGAGGGCTGCCGCGTCCGGCGCGGACAACCGCTTCAGCAGATGCGCCAAAGTCTGTGCCAGTAGGCTCTCCACGGCCTGGACCTGGGATCGACCCACGCTCTCGATCTCCTCGGCGACGTTCTCCCAATCCAGGATGTTCGACAGATCCGGCCGACGCGCGAGAGCGCGCAGGGTCGAGGCCTGCTGCTCGGCCCAGGTCACGATGTCGTCGTCGTAGAGGCTCGGCTGGTCCATACGGTCCGCCTCCGGGGAGACCTCAATCCTGCGGGACGCCCGTGGTGAGCGCAAGAGCGTGCAGCACGCCCCCCATCCGGCCCTGCAGCGCGCCGTAGACCATCTGGTGCTGCGCGACGCGGGTCTTGCCCTTGAAGGCCGTGGACAGGACCGTGGCGGCGTAGTGGTCTCCGTCGCCGGCCAGATCCTTGATCTCGATCCGGGCGTCGGGCAACGCCTCACGGATCATCGCCTCGATCTCGCGCGCATCCATCGGCATCGGGTTGGCTCCTGACGGTCGGAAAGGGGGGCTTCAGGCCGGGACGCCCGCCGGTTGGCTCGCCATGTAGGCCGGCAGCCAGCCCTCGTGGGTCTCGCGCAAGGTGGCCACCGATATGGTCTCGCCGTGCGGCAGGGTCAAATGGTCGTTGCCCGTCACGCCGATCACGGCCGCCGGGATGCCCTGGGCCGAGGCGCTGTAGAGCAGGTCCGGTGCGGTCTCGGGGTCGACGGCCAGGAGGTATCGGGCCTGGTCCTCGCCGAACAGGTAGGCATGGGTCGCCAGGCCCTGGGGCACCTCGGGGAGGGCGGCGCCGATGCCGCCCGCCATCGCCATCTCGGCCAGCGCCACGGCGAGGCCGCCGTCGGACAGGTCGTGGACGGTGTCGACGAGACCCGACGTGATCAGCCCGCGCACGAAGTCGCCGTTGCGGCGTTCGATGGCGAGGTCGACCGGGGGCGGAGCCCCTTCCTCGCGCCCGGCGATCACCGAGAGGTAGACAGACTGGCCGAGCCAGCCGGCGGTCTCGCCGATCAGCACCAGGGCGTCGCCGGCGCGCTTGAGGTCGAGGGTGGCGTGGCGCGTGACGTCGTCGAGGACGCCGACGCCGCCGATGGTGGGGGTCGGCAGGATGCCGACGCCGTTGGTCTCGTTGTAGAGCGAGACGTTGCCGGAGACGACGGGGAAGTCGAGGGCCCTGCAGGCCTCGCCGATGCCCTTCAGGCAGCCGACGAGTTGGCCCATCACCTCGGGCTTCTCCGGGTTGCCGAAGTTCAGGTTGTCGGTGATGGCCAGCGGCCGTCCGCCGACCGCCGTGATGTTGCGCCAGGCCTCGGCCACGGCCTGCTTGCCGCCCTCCACCGGATCGGCCTCGCAGTAGCGCGGGGTGACGTCGGCGGTCATGGCGAGACCGCGCGGACCGTCCTCGACCCGCACGATGGCCGCGTCGCCGCCCGGCTTCTGCACGGTGTTGCCGCCGATGAAATGGTCGTACTGCTCGTAGACCCAGCGCTTCGACGAGAGGTCGGGCGAGCCCACCAGGCGCTTCAGAGCCTCGGCGCTGCCCACGGTCTCGGGCACGTCGGCGGCGGCGAGCACCGGCTGGTGCGTGTTGGCGATGTGGGGCCGGTCGTAGAGGGGCGCCTCGTCGCCGAGCTCCTTGATCGGCAGGTCGGCCATGACGACGCCGTCATGCTTCACGACGAAGCGCAGCGTGTCGGTGGTGTGCCCGATGATCGCGAAGTCGAGGCCCCACTTCACGAAGATCGCCTCGGCCTCGGCCTCCATGCCGGGCTTGAGCACCATGAGCATCCGCTCCTGGCTCTCGGAGAGCATCATCTCGTAGGCGGTCATGCCGGCCTCGCGGGCCGGCACCTTCTCGATGTGGAGCTCGACGCCGAGGTCGCCCTTGGCGCCCATCTCGACGGCCGAGCAGGTGAGGCCGGCGGCCCCCATGTCCTGGATCGCGATCACGGCGCCCGAGGCCATCAGCTCGAGGCAGGCCTCCAGCAGCAGCTTCTCGGCGAAGGGGTCGCCGACCTGCACCGTGGGACGCTTCGACTCGGAGGCGTCGTCGAACTCCGCCGACGCCATGGTGGCGCCGTGGATGCCGTCGCGGCCGGTCTTCGAGCCGAGATAGACGATCGGATTGCCCACGCCGGTGGCGGCCGCGTAGAAGATGCCGTCGGTGCGGGCGAGGCCCACCGCCATGGCGTTGACGAGGATGTTGCCGTCGTAGCGCGGGTGGAAGCCCATGGCGCCGCCCACCGTGGGCACGCCGAAGGAATTGCCGTAGCCGCCGATGCCCGCGACGACGCCGGAGACGAGGTGGCGGGTGCGCGGATGATCCGGCGAGCCGAAGCGGAGGGCGTTCAGGGCGGCGATCGGGCGCGCGCCCATGGTGAACACGTCGCGCAGGATGCCGCCGACGCCGGTCGTCGCGCCCTGGTAGGGCTCGATGAAGCTCGGGTGGTTGTGGCTCTCCATCTTGAAGACGCAGGCGAGCCCGTCGCCGATGTCGATCACGCCGGCGTTCTCACCCGGGCCCTGGATCACCCAGGGCGCCGAGGTCGGCAGGCCGCGCAGGTGCTTGCGGGACGACTTGTAGGAGCAGTGCTCGTTCCACATCGCCGAGACGATGCCGAGCTCGGTCAGGGTCGGGTCGCGCCCGATCAGGCCGCGGAAGCGCGCGTACTCGTCCGGCGTCAGGCCGTGCTGGCGGACCAGTTCGGGGGTGATCGGAACATCGTTGCGGAACATGCGACCCTCTCGGCACCGCCCCCGTCCGGGTCCGGCCGTGCGTGACGGCTCTAAAGCGGAACGCCGCGCCGTGGCAACACGCGATCGTGGCGCGAGCGCGATCCGCGGCCCTAATCCTCCGGGCTTTCGGCGATGAAACGCCCCTTGGGCTGCTCCTTCACGTCGCGCCAGCGCCGGATCAGCGCATGGACGGGTTCGGGGCCGGCCACGAAGGCGACGTAGTCGAAGGCCTCCGGGTCGCGGCTCGACATGAGCAGCTGGAAGTGCATCCGGAACAGGTTCCACTTGCGCCGGGCGATGATGCGCGTCTCGATCAGATCCTCGATCCGGACGTGAATCTCGACGGGGCGATGGGCCAGGGGCGCCGGAAGCTTCGAGGCGCTGAGCGGATTGCGCTGGTGGACCGAGAGCCAGTCCCACTTGGCCCGGACGTCGAGCCAGCGGATCGCGTCGCTCGCCGCCACCCGGGCGAGGGCGCCGCGGGTCTCGGTGGCGCGGGGATCGAGGGTGATCCACGGGATGACGCTGCCGATGCTCACGAAGGAGACCGGCGTGCCGCGCCGGCCGAATTCGGGATCGGCGACGAGCACCCGGTCGAGCGCCTCGAGCCCGAGGAAGCTCGACGAGGAATGGCCGATGACCACGATCTCGGAGGCCTGGCCCTCCGCGCCCCGGATGATCGACGCGAAGGCGTCGAGCCGGGCGCGCATCCGGGTGTCGGCGCCGCTGGCGTGATCGTGGGTGAAGGCGGTGTCGTCGACGAGGTGCGCCACGTAGAACGGCTTGCCGCGGGTCGCCCGCATGAGCAGCGCGAGGAGCCCGTAGGCCAGCACGGGCACCGCCAGGAGCCCCCAGATCCCGGACAGGCCAGGCACCAGGGCGACGGCAGCCGACGCGAGGCCGAGGCTCAGGACGACGAGGAACAGGTAGATCAGGTGGACGCCGACGATGACCCGGGCGAAGCGCCGGGCCTCACGCCGGAAGGGAGCGACGTAGCCCGACCGGATCAGGCGCCACCACAGGGCCGGCACCTCGAGCAGGCGGCGCCCGTTGGTGCGGGGGAACCGGGCCGCGACGATGTCGTCCCAACGCAGGAGGGTGTAGTGCGTCGTGTGTCCGTCGAGATCCACGCGCCAGTCGACGGCCAGCCCGTCCGCGCTCCGCTCCGGATCGCCCACCGTGATCGCCAGTCCGCGCCGGACGGCCGTGAGCCGGGCTTCCCGCCGGAACAGACCCCAATAGGTCTCGGGTTCGCGGGGATCGAAGCCCGGCATGTAGAAGACCTGACGGGCAGCCGGTGCGGGCGGTTCTGAAGGCGTGATGATGGGGACCCGTCCGATTCGAAGCTGGCGACCGCTGGCCGCGCCCGTCCCTACACGATGGCGATCCGGATAGACGAGTGCGAAAGCGCATCCGGGCGCCGTCGGGGCGCCCCGACCGCACGTCCTACCGGGTGGCCGGCGCGTGGGACAGGAAATCCGCTACCGCCGCGACGAAGCGCTCGCCGTAGGCCTCGCGCTTGCGCTCGCCGACGCCGTGGACCGTGCGCAGGGCGTAGAGGTCGACGGGCTTGGTGCGCGCCATCTCGATCAGGGTCCGGTCGGGGAAGACCATGAAGGCGGCGATGCCCTCGGCCCGGGCGATGGTGGCGCGCAGGCCGCGCAGGTGCTGGAACAGGGCCTCGGTGGCGGGATCGAGATCCAGGCTCGCGTCCTCGCGGGCCGCCCCGCGCTTGCGGTCGCGCGGCTCGGCCACCTTCGGCTCGGGGTCGGGCCGCATCTGGATGGCCTCGCGGCCGAACAGGATCGCCTCGCCCTTGTCGGTGAGCGAGAGCCCGCCGAACCCGTCGCCGTTCTCGGTCACGGCCCCGGCGGCGAAGAGCTGGCGCAGCATCGCGCGCCAGGCGGCGATGGGCTTGTCGGCACCGACCCCGAAGGTCTTCAACGCCGCGTGGCCGTTACGCCGGATCGTGTCGGATTCCTTCCCGTGCACCACGTCGCAGACATAGGCGGCGCCGAAGCGCTGGCCGGTGCGCACGATGGCCGAGAGCAGCTTCTGGGCCGGCACCGTCGCGTCGATCAACGAGACGCCGCTGCGGCAGAGGTCGCAGCGCCCGCAGGGTTCGCTCGCCTCGCCGAAATAGCCGAGCAGCGACTGGCGCCGGCAGGTGGCCCCTTCGCAGAGCGCGATCATGGCTTCCAGCTTGCGCCGCTCCACGCGCCGGCGCTCGTCCGGCACGTCCTTCTCGTCGATCTGGCGGCGGCGCAGGGCCATGTCGTCCAGGCCGTAGATGGTCAGGGTGTCGGCGGGCAGGCCGTCGCGGCCGGCGCGGCCGATCTCCTGGTAGTAGCCCTCGACGTTGGAGGGCATGTCGGCATGGCAGACGAAGCGCACGTCGGGCTTGTTGATGCCCATGCCGAAGGCCACCGTGGCGGTCATCACCACGCCGTCCTCCTGCAGGAAGGTGTCCTGGTTCCGCATGCGCGTGCCCTGGTCGAGGCCGGCATGGTAGGGCAGGGCGTTGAAGCCGTCCTTGGCCAGGGTCTCGGCCAGTTGCTCGGTCCGCTTGCGGGACGAGCAGTAGATGATTCCGCTCTCGGCGCGCCGGTGGCGCAGGAAGCGCTCGATCTGGCGGGTGGGGTTGTCCTTCGGCGTGAAGGTCAAGCGGATGTTCGGCCGGTCGAAGGAATGGACGAAGGCCTTGAGTTCGCGACCCGCCGGGAACAGCCGCTCGGTGATGTCGGCCCGGGTCGCCTTGTCGGCAGTGGCGGTGAGCGCCACGGTCTGGACGTTGCCCAGCGCCTCGCGGGCCCGGGCGAGGTCCCGGTATTCCGGACGGAAGTCGTGACCCCATTGCGAGACGCAGTGCGCCTCGTCCACGGCGAGCCGGCGCACGCCGGCGCCCCGCAGGGCGTCCATGAGCCCCTCCATCATCAGCCGCTCGGGCGAGACGAAGAGCAAGCGCAGGTCGCCGGAGCGGATCTGCCGCCAGGTCTCGCGGGAGGTCGCCTCGGCGACGGACGAGTTCAGGGTCGCGGCCGCCACGCCGAAGCCGAGCATCTGCTGCACCTGGTCGTGCATCAGGGCGATCAGCGGCGAGACCACGACGGTCAGCGACGATTCGACGAGCGCCGGCAACTGGTAGGTCATCGACTTGCCGGAGCCCGTGGGCATCACGGCGAACACGTCGGTCCCGTCGAGGACGGCGCCGATCACCTCGTCCTGGCCGGGCCGGAAATCGTCGTAGCCGAAGGTGTTCTTCAACGCGGCGCGAGCCTCGTCGAGGCGGCTTGTCATGGGCATCCTGGCCTGATGGTGAGCGGGCGGGCCGCTTGCGGCGCCGATGTGTCGGCAAGACGCTCGACGCGTCTACACGGGTGACGCGTCGATCCGGGGATCGGCATAATGCCTCTGACCATCCGAAGCGAGGAGGTCAATCGCCTCGCCGAGAAGGTGGCCACCTGGCCAAGACGAGCCAGACCGAAGCGGTGCGCCGGGCCCTCGCACAGGAGTTCATCGGCAACGACTTTTCGCAGACCGACATCGCATCGGCCCTCGCCGGATGTCAGCGCAGGGCAATGGCGGCCGCCGCGCCGGCCATGACGGTCGCGGAGCCCTGGTTGATCCGGCGGCGGGCGCGCCGTGAGGTGAAGGCCCGGCGGGCGAGGTCGGCCGCGAGAACGTAGAGTCCCAGCACCGTCCCGAGCACCGAAACCAGGGTCGCCGCCATCGTCATGAGGCCAAGCGTCGAAAGGTGCGGAAGGTCGACGACGCTGGGGAGGAGGGCGAGGAAGAATAGGATCACCTTCGGATTGCCGAGGGTCATCGTGAGGCCGCCCAGGAAAGCGCGCACGGCGTCCTGGCGCGGCGAAGCAGCCGGAGCGGTTGTGTCCACCGGAGCGTTCCAGGTCTTCCAGGCCAAGTAGACGAGGTAGAGGACGCCGCCTGCCTTCAGGGCCACGAAGACGGGTGCGAAGGCCTGGGCCAGGAGCGCAAAACCGCAGGCGGCGATGGTGAACCACGTGAGGTCGCCGACGATCATCCCGAGGACGAATCCGAGAATGCCGCGGGTGCCCGAGGTCATCACGCGAGCAACGAGTGCGGCGATTCCAGGCCCCGGCGAGGCTACGGCGCCGGCGTAGATCAGCGCGAAGAGGAGAAGGCTGGAAAGAGGCATGGTCCCGCCACGGATCAATCCCGGGCGATCCGCCCGTCCGCGACCTTGACCATATCGGCCCGTCCGTCCAGCTCGCCGAACAGGGCCGGGTCGGCCCCCGTCATCCAGACCTGCCCCTGCAGGGCTTCGAGGGCATCGAAGAGCCCGGCGCGCCGGCGCGGATCGAGATGGGCCGCGACCTCGTCGAGCAGGATCACGGGCGCCAGGCCGCTCATGGCCTGGACCAGGCGGGCATGGGCGAGGACGAGGCCGATGAGGAGTGCCTTCTGCTCGCCGGTGGAGGCAGTGGCGGCGGGCACGTCCTTCGGGCCGTGGCGGACCACGAGGTCGCTGGTCTGCGGTCCGCTCAGGGTCCGGCCGGCGGCGCGGTCGCGGCTGCGGCCCTGGCGAAGGGCCATGCGGAAGCGGTCCTCGGCTTCGATCGCGGGCCAGACCGCCACGAGGTCGTCGAGGTCGCCTTCCAGGCGCAGGCCGGCCCAGGGAAAGGGCTGGGCATCGTCACGGGTCTCGGCGATGAGCCGATCCAGACGCTCAGCAGTCTCGCGCCGGGCCAGCGCCACGGCGACGCCGAGCTCGGCCACCTCGCGCTCGATCGCGTCGAGCCATTGGCCATCGTTGGGCCGCTCGTCGAGCAGGCGGTTGCGCGAGCGCAGGGCGCGCTCCATCGCGTTGACGCGGGCGCCGTGGCTCGCATCCACCGCGAGGACGAGGCGGTCGAGAAAGCGGCGCCGGTCACCGGCCGGGCCGCGAAACAGGCCATCGAGATCCGGGGTCAGCCAGACCACCCGGAGGAACTCCGAGAAGGCCACGGGCGAGGGCGCGGTGGCCCCGTCGATCCGGCACAGGCGGGCGGCGCGGC
This sequence comes from Methylobacterium sp. 001424705, assembly GCF_059816145.1. Taxonomy (NCBI): domain Bacteria; kingdom Pseudomonadati; phylum Pseudomonadota; class Alphaproteobacteria; order Hyphomicrobiales; family Methylobacteriaceae; genus Methylobacterium; species Methylobacterium sp. 001424705. The sequence continues at coordinate 82,888 of NZ_JCBANU010000012.1, forward strand.
CGTCGAGGCCGGGCGGTTCGTAGCCGGTGCCGATCCGATGCTCGGTCTCATCCCCCGCCAGGGTCATGGACACGGCGAAGCCGCCCGGCCCGCCGGTCCGCGGCATCGCCGAAAGGTCGGCGCGGCGCAGGCCGCGTCCCGGCGAGAACAGCGAGATTGCTTCCAAAAGGTTGGTCTTGCCGGCCCCGTTCTCGCCCACCAGGGCGACGAAGCGACGGTCGACCGCGAGGTCGAGGTCGGCGTGGTTCCGGAAGTCGCGGCAGATCAGACGGGTGAGACGCACCCGCCTGCCCTTAGCCGATCACCCGCGGCCTGTCTCGCACCGCGACGCCACGAGCGGCGATCACACCCGCATCGGCATCAGCACGTAGAGGGCGGCGGCGCCCTCGCGGTCCTGGATCAGGGTCGGGGAGCCCGGATCGGCCAGCTTGAAGAGGGCGGTGTCGCCCTCGAGCTGACTCGTGATGTCGAGGAGGTAGCGGGCGTTGAAGCCGATATCGAGGGCGGGGGCGTCGTAATCGACGTCGAGTTCCTCGGTGGCGCTGCCGGAATCGGGGTTGTTCACCGAGAGGGCGAGGCGGCCCTCCTGCACGGCGAGCTTCACCGCCCGGCCGCGCTCCGAAGAGATCGTCGAGACGCGATCGACGGCCTTGGCGAAGACGTCGCGCTCGACAGTGAGGAACTTGTCGTTGCCTGACGGGATCACGCGCTGGTAATCCGGGAAGGTCCCGTCGATCAGCTTCGAGATCAGCACCACACCGCTGGCGAACTTGAAGCGGATCTTGGCCGGCGACAGGTCGATCTCGACGCTCTCGCCGCCATCCTCCACCAGCTTGATGATCTCGGCCACCGCCTTGCGGGGCACGATGATCCCCGGCATGTCGCGGCTGCCCTCGGGCGCCTCGATCTCGACGCGGGCGAGGCGGTGCCCGTCGGTGGCGACGCCGCGCATGCGCAGGGTCCCTTCGACCTCGATGGTGTGGAGATAGATGCCGTTGAGATAGTAGCGCGTCTCTTCCGTCGAAATCGCGAACTGCGTCTTCTCGATCAGGCGCTTCAGATCGGAGGCCGCGATCACGAAGCGGGTCGGCAGCTCGCCGGCCGCGAGATCGGGGAAATCCCCCTCGGGCAGGGCGCCGAGCGAGAAGCGCGAACGCCCCGAACGGATGGTCATCTGCCCGGTCTCGCCGCTGGTCTCGAGTGAGACCTGGGCGCCGTCCGGCAGCTTGCGCACGATGTCGTAGATGACGTGGGCGGGCACCGTGGTGGCGCCGGCATCCACCACGTCGGCCGGAATGGTCTCCGTCACCTCGATGTCGAGGTCGGTCGCCCGCAGCTCCAGGCTGCCCGCATCGCAGCGGAGGAGGACGTTGGACAGGATCGGGATGGTATTGCGGCGCTCCACCACGCGGTGCACGTGGCCGAGCGACCGAAGAAGGGCCGCACGCTCGACAGTGACTCTCATGGTCTGAACTCGTGGTCTCTCGTCGGACGTCGCCGGAACGGGCGCGATCGAAGCGCTCCGGTTCCACGTGCGCCCTGGCACCGTGGCCGTCGAACTTGGCGAAGCCTCCGGGCGAACGCAAGTGCGAGAGGCCGGCTATCCGCGGATGTTTCGGGGCGTCGCATGACGGCGCGACACCCCGGCGCGCTCAATCCTGCAGCATGCGCTTCAGGAGCTCGACCTCGTCGTTCAGGACGTTGTCCTCGCCGATCAGCTTGTCGATCTTGCGCACGGCGTGCAGCACGGTGGTGTGGTCGCGCCCGCCGAAGCGGCGGCCGATCTCGGGCAGCGAGCGCAGGGTGAGCACCTTCGACAGGTACATCGCGATCTGGCGCGGCTTGACCACGGCGGCGGTGCGCCGCTCGGACAAGATGTCGGAGCGCGAGACGTTGTAGCGCGAGGCCACCAGCTTCTGGATGTCCTCGATCTTGATGCGCTTGGGCTCGCGGTTCTTCACGAGATCGCGGATCGCCGTCTCGGCGGTCTCCATGGTCACGGCCGTGCCCGTGAGGGTGGCGTGGGCCAGGAGCCGGTTCACGGCGCCTTCGAGATCGCGACCATTGGCCGTGATCGCCCGGGCGACGTAGGTGGCCACCGTCGGAGACACCTCGAAGTTCGGATGCGAGACCTGCACCGCGGCCAGGCGCGCCGAGAGGATCGAGGCGCGCAGCTGCTCGTCGAGGCTGCCGATCTCCACCACGAGTCCACCGGCCAGGCGCGAGCGCACGCGCTCCTCCAGGGCTTCGAGCTCGGTGGGCGGACGGTCCGAGGCGACGACCACCTGGCGGCCGGCATCGATCAACGCGTTGATGGTGTGGCCGAACTCGGCCTGGATCGACTTGCCCTGGATGAACTGGACGTCGTCGAGGATGAGGAGGTCGATGGCGCGCAGGCGCTCCTTGAAGGCCAGCGCGTTCTGGGTCTTCAGCGCGTTGACGAAGCCGTACATGAAGCGGTCGGCGGTGAGGTAGATCACCCGGCGGCCGGATTCCCGGGCGGCATGGCCGATGCCGTGGAGGAGGTGGGTCTTGCCCAGGCCGACGCCGGCATGGAAGTAGAGCGGGTTGTAGAGAGCACCCTGGCCGTCGTGGCGGGCGACGCGCTCGGCGGCGGCGTGGGCCAGGGCGTTCGAACGGCCGACGACGAAGCTCGCGAAGGTCAGGCGGTTGTCGAGGGGGGCGCCGTTGAGGTCGCCGCCGGCCTCGCCGCGCGGGGCCTGGGCCGACTCGCCCTCGGAGACGTTCAGGCCGTCCCCGTGCGACGGCATCGCCGAGCCGGCGGCCTGGAGTCGGGCGAGGGGGCTCGCGGCGCTGCTCGCCGTCTTCGGGACGCTGGGAACGGGGCGGGCCGCGGCGGAGGGACCCCGTACCGAGACGTCGAGGCGCGACACGGTCTCGACCTCGCTGCGGAAGGTGTTCAGCACCCGGTCGAGGTAGTGGGATTCGATCCAGCTCTTGAGGAATCGGGTGGGCACCGTGAGGCGGGCGGTTCCGTCCAGGACCTCCACCAGTTCGAGGCGGGCGAACCAGCTCGCGAACACATCCTCGCCCAATTCCGCCCGCAGGCGCCGCTTCACCCGGGCCCAGGCAGCCACCGTATCGGGACCGCTCACGCCGCTCATGCCCATCTCGGCATTGCCGGACACGCTACCGTCGACATGCATCATCGCTCTCCTCGTCCCGAGAGCGGAGGGCCGCCACCGGTACGTACGCACACTTGACTGACGTTGCGCCCCGCGAGGCATTCGCGAGACCCATATTGCCGGACCAGAGTCAACTGCCTCCGGGAAGGCTTTTGTCGATGAAGCAAGCCTATCAACAATAAGCTACGGTTCTCCTAACAACGGGACTTACGGGGATAGCTAAAATTGCAGCAATTCCGACGCGGGGTTCGGGTGCCGAGTCCAGGCGAGGCTCCCACCTTGTGTACGATTCGCCTTGGACTCGCCGTAACCGGGTATTTGTTGGTTCATCGTGACACATCGTTAAGCTACACTCGCCCTCGACGGGTCGCAACAAGACAGATTCCAGTTAGCGTTAACGCCGTGTCACCGGATCTGTCCCGATTCGGGCGTGTAAGGGGCGTCGTCTCGCATGGTCTCGGTCGCGGCGGGCGCGTGCTCCGCGCAAGGGCCGCAGAAGCCGAAACGAAAAAAGCCCGGCATCGCTGCCGGGCTTTTTCGCGTCTCTGCTGGAAGGATGGCTCAGGCGGCGAGCGCCTTCACCCGCGCGGCGAGGCGCGAGACCTTCCGGGAGGCGTTGTTCTTGTGCACGATGCCGTGCTGGGCGGCCCGCATGATCTCGGGCTCGGCGGCGCGGAGGGCGGTCAGCGCGTTGGACTGATCACCGGCGGCGATGGCCTCCTCGACCTTGCGGACGAAGGTGCGCATACGGCTGCGACGCGAGCGGTTGACCGCGGTGCGCTTCGCAATCTTGCGGGTCATTTTCTTGGCCGACACGGTGTTGGCCATGGGGCATCCTCGTCACGTTTGAGGCGATCGCGACGGGCCCGCGGGCTTGAGTGTCGGTGGATCGCGTGCAGGTTGTTCGGGCAATGGCGAAGCCGACGATCGCGGAGTGCGCGTCCGTCGGCGATGTGGGCTCTATAGCCACGCGTTGCCGATCCGTCAACGGAACGTCATCGTGCCGTCGTCGGTTCGGCGCCCAGGGGGGCTGTCGACGCGCCACCCGAGCGCGAGAGGAGAGCGGATGCGGAGCGAGGCGGATCGGGCGCGGATCGCGCGGCATCGACCCCAATCGGGCATGGCGACCCCGCGATTCTCGGGGCTCGCCAGTTTCATGCGCCTGCCCGTGATCGACCCGTCCGAAGCTCCGTGGCGAATCGATATCGGCCTCATCGGCATTCCCTTCGACGGCGCGACCACCAACCGGCCCGGCGCGCGGCTCGGTCCGCGCGGCGTGCGCGAGGCCTCCACCGGCACCCGCGCCCGGAACGCGGCCACCGGCGTGGCACCCTACGACCTCGCGGCCTGCGCCGATCTCGGCGACGTTCCCGTCAATCCCGTCGACGTGGCCGCCACGGCCCGGGCCATCGAGGCCTTCTACCGGCCCCTGGCGGATGCCCGGATCGTTCCGCTCTCGGTCGGGGGCGACCACTTCGTCACCTACCCGGTGCTCCGGGCCCTCGGAGGAGCGCGTCCCGTCGGCCTGATCCACATCGATGCCCACGGCGACACCGATGACGCGCAGTACGACGGCACGCGCCTGACCCACGGCACCCCGTTCCGCCGCGCCATCGAGGACGGCGTCCTCGATCCCCGCCGGATGGTGCAGATCGGCCTGCGCGGCAGTACTGATTCGGCGGACGAGCTCGACTGGGCCCTGGCCCAGGGCGTACGCATCCTGCCGATGGAGGCGGTGATCGATCGCGGCCTGCCAGCGGTCCTGGCCGAGGCCCGCGCCGTGATCGGCCCCTTGCCGGCCTACCTGAGCTTCGACATCGACGCCCTCGATCCCGCCTATGCCCCCGGCACCGGCACGCCTGAGATGGGCGGGTTCACGGCCCGCGAGGCACTGCAGATCGTGCGCGGGTTGCGCGGCCTGGATCTCGTGGGTGCCGATGTGGTCGAGGTCGCACCGCCCCTTGATCCCTCCGGTGTGACGGCGCTCGCGGGGGCGACTCTTGCCTTCGAGATCCTCTGTCTCCTCGCCGAGGCGGTCGAGGCACGCAGATCGGGTTGAGCGAGCGGCCGACACACGGATGTCCGGCGGACCGGTCGAGAACCCTCTCGCGCTGAATCGCCGGGAACGAACCGAATCGGTGCTCACCGACGAGAATGGGACGCGGGCAAGCCTGGATATTAGTCTGACAGCGGGCGTGCGCGACCTCAGGCGAGCGCAGACCCGCACCCTCCCGGGCCCGGCGCCGCATCGGACACTGGTTCGAACGGTTGACCTGAGCGGTCCCGGCGCAGAGCCTGCGCCGACCGATTCACCCGGAAGGTCTGCCGCTTGGAACCCGATCTCACGCTCTACCACGCCCCCCAGACGCGATCCTCCGGCGTGCGCATCCTGCTCGAGGAACTCGCCGCGCCGCACACGCTGGACGTTCTGGACCTGCCGTCGGGACGGGGGCGGGAGCCCGAGTACCTGCGGATCAATCCCCTGGGGAAGGTGCCGGCCCTGCGCCACGGCGAGGCGCTGATCACCGAGCAGGCGGCGATCTACCTCTACCTGGCCGACCTGTTTCCCGAGCGGGGCCTCGCTCCGCCCATCGGCGACCCGCTGCGCGGGCCGTACCTGCGCTGGATGGTCTTCTATGGCTCGACCTTCGAGCTGGCAGTGGTCGACCGGGCACTTCAGCGCGAGCCCGGTCCCAGGGCGATGTCGCCCTACGGCGACTTCGACGCGGTGCTGGGGACGGTAGTCGAGGCCCTGACGCCGGGCCCCTATCTCCTCGGTGACCGGCACTCCGCCGCCGATGTGCTGTGGGGCGCCGCGCTCAGCTGGACCACGAGCTTCAAGCTGGTGCCGGAAGAGCCCGCGATCATGGCCTACCTCGCCCGCATCAACGCCCGTCCGGCGGTCCGCAAGATCATGGCGGCCGAGGCCGCTCTCTCGGCGGAGCTGGAAGCGGCGCGGGCCTGAGCGAGGGGCCGCCCCCGTGCAGGAGAAGGGATACGGCCGGACGCTCAGCCCGGCGGCAGTGCCGCTCCGCTGCCCCGGGCCACCATCTCCTGCGGGGGAACGTCCGCCGCGAAGGCGGCGATCAGGTGAACGCCGATCACCGGGCCGAACACCAGTGTCATCATCACGGCCATGATCAGCGCGACGCTGGCGTCGCCCGGCGTGGAACGCCGTGTCCTGGGCCGGCGCGCCTTGACGCGCACGAGCTTGGAGCCATCCGCGCGGCGGAAGCTGAGGGTCCGCACGGGCGCCACGGCGACGCGCAGGCGTGGAAAGGCATTCGAGAAGGTCATGGGCTCACCTCGTTCGACCGGGCCATCGGGGCCGGTCGCGGGCGAGCCGGATCAAGCGATCAGGCGCGGGTCTCGCGGAGGGCCATCGGCGGCGCGGTCCATCGACTACTGTCGCTGGGCATTGGGGTCGGGAGTTCCTGTGGAGTTGCGCGGGCGAGCGGATCTGCTGCACGTGCGAACGACGCCGAAATGATGCGGCGAGAGGCGTTAGTCAAGCCTTAACGCGCCAGCCCGCGATCGGCTCCGCGCGCTTGTCCCGCGCCTGTGGATCAGACGTCGAGGAGGTGGGCGAAACGCTGGATCAGGCGGCGGCCGACCTCGTCCTTGTCGAGGATCGGCCAGGTCTCGACGGTGCCGTCGCGCCCGACCAGATGGACGGTGTTGGCGGTGCCGCCCATCACTCCGCCGGCCGGCGACACGTCGTTGGCGACGATGAGGTCGCAACCCTTGCGGGCGATCTTGGCGCGGGCGTTCTCGAGAACCCGGTCGGTCTCCGCCGCAAAGCCGACGACGAGGCGGGGGCGCCCGGCCGAGCGTCCCGCGATGGTGGCGAGGATGTCGGGGTTCTCGACCAGGGCGAGGGGCGCCGGCGCGGAGCCGTCCTTCTTGATCTTGGACGCGCGCGTCTCGGCCGGTCGCCAGTCGCCGACGGCGGCGGCGAAGATGGCGAGGTCGGCGGGGAGGGCGGCCTCCACCGCCGCCAGCATCGCGCGGGCGGTTTCGACCGGGACCACCTGCACACCGGGCGGGTGGGGAATCGCCACCGGCCCGGAGACCAGGATGACCGTCGCGCCGGCCGCCGCCGCGGCGGCCGCGATGGCATGGCCCTGGCGCCCGGAGGAGCGGTTGGCGAGGTAGCGCACGGGGTCGATCGGCTCGTGGGTCGGCCCGGAGGTGACGAGCACGCGCCGGCCGGCCAAGGGGCCGGACGCCGCCTCGGCGGTCGCGCCGCGCCCCGCCAGGAAGCCGAAGCCCGAGGCTGGACGGGCCTCCGCCAGCATCGTCTCCACCGCGTCGGCGATCTCGGCGGGCTCGGCGAGGCGGCCGGGCCCGAACTCCGCTTCGGCCATGGCGCCTTCATTGGGACCGACGACGCGGACGCCGTCGCCGCGCAGGGTCGCGAGATTGCGCTGCGTGGCCGGGTGCTGCCACATCCGCACGTTCATCGCGGGCGCGATCAGGATCGGCAGGGTCGTGGCCAACAGCACCGTGGCGGCGAGGTCGGACGAATCGCCCGTGGCCATGCGGGCCATCAGGCTGGCGGTGGCCGGCGCGACCACGATGGCGTCCGCGTCCCGGGCAAGCTTGATGTGACCGATGTCGGCTTCCTCGGCCCGGTCGAACAGGTCCGTATGGGCGCGTTCACCGGCGAGGGCCGCCGCCGCCAGGGGCGTCACGAATTCCTGGGCCCCCTTGGTCAGGAGCGGGCGCACCTGTGCCCCGCGCTCGCGCAGGCGCCGGATCAGGTCCAGCGCCTTGTAGGCGGCGATGCCGCCCCCGATGACGAGGAGGATGCGGCGGTTCTGGAGCGGGCGGGTCATGGTCGAACCCCTCGGGAGGCGAGCCTGACGGAGCGTTGCAAGGCAGGCTACCGGAACGCCATCACCAGCGCACCGATGGCGATGCCCCACAGGGCCACCGTCGACCAGATCGCGCGCTTGCGCTCGGCCCGGGCGAAGGCGTCGAGGCGACCGGCGTCGCTGGAACCCCGCTCGTCGAGGCGCACCAGGATGCGGCGCAGGCGCTGGGCGAGGTCGGGGAGGTCCGAGACCACGTCGGTGATGGTCAGAGCGGCGCGGCCGAGGCTCTCGACACGGCCCACCGGCCCGAGGTTGCGGGCGATCCAGGAGCGCACCACGGGCTCCGCGCCGGTCCACATGTCGAGTTGCGGATCGAGCGAGCGGGCGACGCCCTCGACCACCACCATGGTCTTCTGCAGCATCACCAGTTCGGTGCGGGTGCTCATGTCGAACAGGGCGGTGATGTCGAACAGCAGGGTGAGCACCTTGGCCATCGAGATCTCGTCGGCCTTGCGCTGATGGATCGGCTCGCCGATCGCTCGGATCGCCTGGGCGAAATCCTCGACCGAATGGTGCGCCGGCACGTAGCCGGCCTCGAAATGCACCTGGGCCACGCGCTTGTAGTCGCGCAGGATGAAGCCGAGCAGGATCTCGGCGAGGAAGCGCCGCTCCATGTGCCCGAGCCGGCCCATGATGCCGAAATCGACGGCCACGAGCGTTCCGGTCGGATCGACGAACAGGTTCCCCGGATGCATGTCGGCGTGGAAGAAGCCGTCCCGGATGGCGTGGCGCAGGAACGACTGGATCACGGCCCGGCCGAGGGCCTTCGGGTCGTGTCCGGCCGCCACGATGGCGGCGCGGTCGTTGAGGCGGATGCCCTCGATCCACTCGCTGGCGAGCACGTCGCGGGCGGTCAGCTCCCAGTCGGGCTTCGGCACGCGGAAATCCGCGTCGTCCCGGGTGTTCTGCGCCAGCTCGGACATCGCGGCCGCTTCGAGCCGGAAGTCCATCTCCATCATCACGGAGCGGGCGAGGATCTCCACCACCTCGCGGGGGCGCAGGCGCTCGGCCTTGGGCGAGAGCACATGGACCACGCGGGCCATGAAGCGCATGACCTGGAGGTCGCGCTGGAAGCGCTCGCGCACGCCCGGGCGCATGATCTTGATCGCCAGCACGCGCTCGTTGCCGTCGAGGTCCAGGCAATGGGCCTTGTGGACCTGCGCGATCGAAGCCGCCGCGATGGGCGGGCTGAACGAGACGAAGAGATGCGCCACCGGCTTGCCGAGCGCCGCCTCGACCAGGCGGATCGCGGTCTCCTGCGGGAACGGGGGGACACGGTCCTGCAGGGTCTCGAGGTCGCGGGCCGCCGCCATGCCGACGATGTCGGGGCGGGTGGCGAGGAACTGGCCGAACTTGACGTAGCTCGGCCCGAGGCGCGTCAGGGCGCGCTGGAGCGGGCCGGCGCCGACCCCCAGGCCGCGACGCTCCAGCATCCGGCCGATCCGCAGGACGAAACGCAGGTGCGGCGGAAGCTCGGCAGAATCCACCAGCGCGAGCGCGCCTTCGCGGGCGAGCACGAAGCCGACATGCGCGCCCCGGACCAGGTGAACGACGGCGCCGAGCATCAGGCGGCCCGCGTCGTCACGAAACCCGCCGTCACGAGACCTTCCAGCCCGAATGGATCGCCACGATGCCGCCCGTCAGGGGCCGATGGCTGACGTGCCGGAACCCGGCCGCCTCGATCATGCCGGCGAAACGCCCGGGGGAGGGGAACTTGCGGATCGATTCCACGAGGTAGCGGTAGGAATCCGCGTCGCCGGCCACGCGCGCGCCGAGGCGCGGGATCACGTGGAACGAGTAGGCGTCGTAGATCCGGTCGAGCACCGGGAGGTCGACCTTCGAGAATTCGAGGCAGAGGAACCGGCCGCCGGGCTTCAGGACCCGGTGCGCCTCGGCGAGCGCCTTGTCGATCCGGGGTACGTTCCGAATGCCGAAGGCGATGGTGTAGGCATCGAACCGCTCCGCCGGGAGCGGCAGCGCCTCGGCATTGGCCGTGACGAAGTCGATGCGCCCGGTGAAGCGGTCCCCGGCCCGCTCGGCGCCGACGCGCAGCATGGCCTCGTTGATGTCGAGCACGGTGGTGTGCGTCGCGGGGCCGCCGGCCTCCAGGGCGCGGAACGCGATGTCGGCCGTGCCGCCGGCGACGTCGAGGTGCCGGAAGGGCCGGTTGCGCGGCGGCCGCAGCATCGAGATGAGGTGCGACTTCCAGGCGCGGTGCAGTCCACCCGACATCAGGTCGTTCATGAGGTCGTAGCGCTTGGCGACGGAGCGGAAGACGTCGTCGACGCGCCCCTGCTTCTCGTCGAGGGACACGCTTTCGAAGCCGAAATGCGTGCTCGCCTCGTCCGCGGATTGATCGACCGACCGTTTCACCGAACTCATGGACCACCCTCTCGCGGACGCTCATAGCGAAACGTGGCCGAAATCGCCATCTGCCATCCGAGCCCAGTCCCCATCGGCGACGCCGCACGTGCCCCATCGGCGATGCCGCACCGAAGACACCGATCGAACGCATGCCCGAACTCCCGGAAGTCGAAACCGTACGGCTCGGCCTCGCCCCGGCCCTGGTGGGGTCCCGCTTCAGCCGCGTGATCCTGCGGCGTCCGAACCTGCGCTTCCCGTTCCCCGACCGCTTCGCCGAGCGCCTGGAGGGCCGCACGGTCACGGACCTCGCCCGTCGGGCGAAGTACCTCGTGGCCGGTCTCGATTCGGGAGAGTCGCTGATCATGCATCTCGGCATGAGCGGGCGCTTCGACGTGGCCCTGCCGGACGGGCGCAATCTCTCACCCGGCGATTTCTACCTCGAGGGCGCACAGGGCAACGCCAAGCACGACCATGTCGTCATGGCGATGTCGAACGGCGCCACCGTGACCTACAACGACGTCCGGCGCTTCGGTTTCATGGATCTCGTTCCGACCCCCGCCCTGGGCGAGAGCCGGCACTTCACCGGCATGGGGATCGAACCCCTGAGCGAGGCCCTGACCGCGGACGCCGTCGCGCGCCTGTTCCGCAACAGGATGACGCCGCTGAAGGCCGCCCTCCTGGACCAGCGACTGATCGCCGGTCTCGGCAACATCTACGTCTGCGAAGCCCTTCATCGGGCGGGGCTGCACCCCGAGATGCGGGCGGGACAACTCGCCAGACCGGACGGGACGCCGACACCGAAGGCCCGGCGGCTCGCTAAGGTCATCGGCGAGGTTCTGACCGAGGCCGTGGCGGCCGGAGGATCGACCCTGCGCGATTACGCCCATACCGATGGCGGCAGCGGCGCGTTCCAACACGCGTTCCGGGTCTACGACCGGGTCGGTCACCGTTGTGGAGCGCGGGAATGTACTGGCACGATCGAGCGGATCGTCCAATCCGGGCGATCGACATTCTTTTGCGCGACTTGCCAGATCCGTCCGACAAAATAACGGGGGATGATGACGTGCCGCACCTTCGTTCGGGAAATGCTCAGACCTGGCTCGTTAAAGCTCATTTCGTAAATGGATGCGAACATGATGTCCGGCGAATGGGCATCCGGTTCTTCGGAAGACTGTCCGTCCAACTACACGATGAGCGCTTTCAGCCCGATGCAATCGGCTGGGCCCGGCACCCCGGAGGTGCCGGGCCCAGCCGGTCGGGTTCGCCGGTCCGCTGGAATTCAGGGCACGCATGTACCCCAAAGCGAGCAACGAAGCCGAGCGCCTGAGGGCGCTGCAGGATCTCGACATCCTGCAAGCGGAACCCGAACCGCATTTCGACGCCATCTGCCGCACGGCGGCGGTCCTGTTCGGCATGCCGATCTCCTACGTCTCGCTGATCGCGGCAGACCACCAGCACTTCCTGGCCAAGTGTGGCCTCGACCTCGACGAGACGGCGCGCGAGGGCGCATTCTGCAACTACGCCATCCTGTCGGACGACGTGTTCGTGGTGGAGGATGCCTGGGCGGATCCGCGCTTTCGCGAGAGCCCCCTGGTGATCAATCCGCCGCATGTCCGGTTCTACGCGGGCGCCCCGCTCGTCGCCGAGGCCGGGTTGCGCGTCGGCATCCTCTGCGTCGTCGATCAGGTCCCGCGCCGGTTCGCACCGGAGGATCGCGCGCGGTTGCAAGATCTGGCCTCGGTCGTGGCGGCACAGCTCAGCCTGCATCGGGCGAAGGCCAAGCTGCGGGAGCGCGAGGCCCATTACCGGCTTCTCGCCGAGAACAGCTCCGACATGGTGATCTGGGCCACCCTCGACACCGTGCGCCGCTACGTCTCGCCGGCCTCACGCACCCTCCTGGGCTACGAGGCCGAGGAACTGATCGGCACCCGGCCCCTGGACCAGGTCCATCCCGCCGATGCGGAGGCGTATGGACGGCTCCTGTCCGATCTCGGCGCGGAGCGCGTCACCCGGGCGGTGTCGACCCAGCGCTACCGCCGGAAGGACGGCAACTGGATCTGGGTCGAGGTCAATTTCAACCTGACCTACGATGCCGACGGCGGGCGTGCGACCGGCTACGTGGCCGCGGCGCGCGACATCAGTGCGCGCAAGGAGGCGGAATTCCAGATCGCCCACATGGCACGGCACGACGCCCTGACGGATCTCGCGAACCGGACGCTGTTCCGCGAGCGCCTCGTCCAGGAACTCGCCGTGAGCCAGCGTCGCGGGGCCACCTTCGCCGTTCTCTGTCTCGATCTCGACCGCTTCAAGTTCGTGAACGACACCCTCGGCCACCATGCCGGCGATATCCTGCTGCGGACGGTCGCGAACCGCCTGCGCGCCCTGGTCCGGTCCGAGGACACCGTCGCGCGGATCGGAGGCGACGAGTTCATGATCATCCAGACCGGACCCGTGGTGAGCAGCAGCATCCGGACCCTGGCCCAGCGCCTGATCGAGGTCGTGTCTCAGCCGATCGACGTCGACGGCACCAGCGTCACCGTCGGCGTGAGCGTCGGCGTCGCGATGGCGCCCCAGGACGGGACCGAGCCCGACCTGTTGTGCCGGAATGCCGACCTCGCCCTGTTCCAGGCCAAGGATTCCGGGCGCAACACCTTCCGGCTCTACGAGCCCGGCATGCGCTTCGGTTCGCCCTGACGGGCGGTCACCAGCCCCGGATATCCTCCCCTGTGGGTCGGCGGCCCTGCGGCGTCAGCCCGTTGATGACCTGGGGCAGGGCCTGGGCGAGCTGCGACAGCAGGTTGTCCCGGTCCAGGCCGGTGCGCTGTTGAAGGGCGTTCACCGTGTCGGAACCGAGGGCGTCGGCAAGACGATCGGGCGCCACGGGACGATTCTCGCCGGAGCCGATCCAGGATTCCATGACGTCGCCGAGGCCCCCGCGCTGGAAGCGGTCGATCAGCCCGTCGAGCCCGCTGCGGCCGTCCTGCGCCTCGTGATCGAGATGCGCGTAGGGCCCCGCACCGGCGCTGCGATCCTGAGGGGCCGAGGCACGGTCGCCAGGGCCGTCGAGCATCCCGGACAGGTCGCTGAAATCGCCTTCGCGTCCGGGCAGGGGCGAGGCGTCTTCGCCCCGATCGCGGCCGTAGCCCGGCTCCGGGCCGCGGTCCTGGCCGAAGCCGCCGATGTCACCCCCGTCATCGCCGCGGGGCGGGCGGCCCTCGTCGTGACGGCCGCCGCCCAGGAGATCCCCGAGGCCGCCGGCACCCTTCGACATCAGCAGCATCAAGAGGGCCTGAACGATCGGCGACATCGCCCCGCCGAGCATGCCGCCACTTGAGCCGCCACTCGGGCCGCCGCTCCGCTCGGGCTCGCGCCCGCCGCCGAGCACCTGTCCGAGAACGCCGCCGATGACTTGATCGAGCAGGCCCATATGCGCTTCTCCCCTGTGTCGATGAATGGTGGCGGCCCCGCGCCGACGCCTCAGTCGCGGCGCGTTCCACCCGTGGCCGCGCGATCCTTCGCCGGAAGGTGGTCCAGCGGGTTCGTACGCGCACCCGGCTTTGCGTCCGATGCGGTGACGGCGGTCGGGGCGGAGATCGCCTTCGGCGGCGCGACCTGGCCAGTCGGCCGCTCGGCGGCGCCGGCCGCGGTGTCGCGGCCGGGCAGGGTGCCGGGCGTCGGCTGATCGTTGGGATTGGCCACCGACTGTGCCGAGGCCGGCCGCAGGCTCGCGGGCCCGACGAGCAGGCCGACGGCGCCCGAGAGGGCGAGGCCCGACAGGAACAGGGCGGTGATCGCACCGCCGGCGCGGGGCCGGAAGGCCGGGCGGCCTGCCCGGGAGCGGGGCGAGAATGGGTGGGTCACGGGACAGGCTCCGAACGGGAGGGGGCGTCTGTTGCCGAACCAAGCCCCGCCGCCGCCGATGGGTTCCGGCCCGCGGCGGGCAAACCGCCGGGGTCCCGTGCGGTCAGCCGCGCTTGCGTCCGCCCCCGCCCTTGTATTTCGGCTTCTGTCCCCCGAGCCCCTGAGTCGAGCGGGCCTTCGGGCGCTCCTGCCAGACCGGAGCGCCGACCGGCAGCTCGCGGTCGGTCCCCGGCCCCATATTGTCGAGGGTCGGCTTGGAAATGCGGCTCTGCTTGGCGCCGAAGCGCCCCGCCTCCCGCTCCACGTCGCCCTGGCGGGCCATGGGATCGTCCGAGACCAGCAGCTCCGTGGCCTGCAGGCGTTTCAGTTCGTCGCGCAGGCGCGCGGCCTCCTCGAAGTCGAGATCGGCGGCCGCCGTGCGCATCCGCTTCTCCAGGTCGGCCATGACCGCCTTGAGGTTGTGGCCGATGGTGACGGCGTTCTTGGCGAACCCCGTATCGACCTGGACGTGGTCGCGCTCGAAGACGCTGTCGAGGATGTCGGCGATGCCGCGCTTCACGCTCTGGGGCGTGATGCCGTGCTCCGCATTGTAGGCGAGCTGCTTGGTCCGGCGGCGCTCGGTCTCGGCCATCGCCCGCTCCATCGAGCCGGTGATGTTGTCCGCATAGAGAATGCAGCGCGCGTCGGCGTTGCGGGCCGCGCGGCCGATGGTCTGAACCAGCGAGGTTTCCGAACGCAGGAAGCCCTCCTTGTCGGCATCCAGGATGGCCACCAGGGCGCATTCCGGAATGTCGAGGCCCTCGCGCAGGAGGTTGATGCCGATCAGCACGTCGAAGGCCCCGAGCCGCAGGTCGCGGATGATCTCGATGCGCTCCAGGGTATCGATGTCGGAGTGCATGTAGCGCACGCGCACGCTGTTCTCGTGCAGGTACTCGGTCAGGTCCTCGGCCATGCGCTTGGTCAGCGTCGTCACCAGGGTGCGGTATCCGGCCTGCGCCACCTCGCGGACTTCGCCCAGGAGATCGTCGACCTGGGAGCGGGCGGGTCGGATCTCGATCACCGGGTCGACGAGGCCGGTGGGGCGGATGACCTGCTCGGCGAAGACGCCGCCGGTCTGCTCCATCTCCCACTTGGCCGGCGTGGCCGAGACGTGGATCGATTGCGGTCGCATCGCGTCCCATTCCTCGAACCGCAGCGGGCGGTTGTCGAGGCAGGAGGGCAGGCGGAAGCCGTACTCGGCCAGGGTCGCCTTGCGGCGGAAGTCGCCCTTGTACATGCCGCCGATCTGCGGAACCGTGACGTGGCTCTCGTCGGTGAAGACCAGGGCGTTGTCCGGCAGGTACTCGAACAGGGTCGGCGGTGGTTCGCCGGGCTTGCGCCCCGTGAGGTAGCGCGAATAATTCTCAATGCCGTTGCAGGCGCCGGTGGCCTCGATCATCTCGATGTCGAAGGTGCAGCGCTGCTCGATGCGCTGCGCCTCGATCAGGCGGCCCATCTTCGTCAGCTCGTCGACCCGCAGCTTGAGCTCGGTCTTTATGCCCTTGATCGCCTGCTGGAGCGTCGGGCGCGGCGTCACGTAGTGCGAGTTGGCGTAGACCTTCACGAACTTGAGGTCGTTGATCTTCTTGCCCGTGAGGGGATCGAACTCGGTGATGGATTCGATCTCGTCGCCAAACAGGCCGATGCGCCAGCCGCGGTCTTCCAGGTGGGCGGGCCAGAGTTCGATCACGTCGCCGCGCACCCGGAAGGTGCCGCGGGCGAAGTCCGACTGGATGCGCTTGTACTGGAGCGCCACGAGGTCGGCGATGAGCTGGCGCTGCTCGATCTTCTCCTCAAGCGACACCGTGAACGACATCGCCGTGTAGGTCTCGACCGAGCCGATGCCGTAGATGCACGAGACCGAGGCGACAATGATGACGTCGTCGCGTTCCAGCAGGGCGCGGGTGGCGGCGTGGCGCATCCGGTCGATCTGTTCGTTGATCGACGATTCCTTCTCGATGAAGGTGTCCGAGCGCGGCACGTAGGCCTCGGGCTGGTAGTAATCGTAGTACGAGACGAAATACTCCACCGCGTTGTCGGGGAAGAAGCTCTTGAACTCGCCATAGAGCTGCGCCGCCAGGGTCTTATTCGGCGCGAGGATCAGGGCCGGGCGCTGGGTCGCTTCGATGATCTTCGCCATCGTGAAGGTCTTGCCCGAGCCGGTGACACCGAGCAGCACCTGATCGCGCTCGGCTTTCTTCACGCCGTCCACCAGCTCGGCGATGGCACGGGGCTGATCGCCGGCCGGCTCGAACTCCGATTTGAGCGTGAAGGCGAGACCGCCCTCGGACTTCTTCGGCCGATCCGGCCGGTGCGGCACCCAGGTCTGGCCATCCCGGAACAGCGGGTTGCCTTCGGTGAGCAGGCGCGACAGCGCGTCCACGGTGGCCGAGACGCCGTCCGCGGCCAGCGAGGTCCCCTCATCATCCGCCGGCTCCACCGCCCCCAGGCCCTCCGGGACCGGTCCGTCCTCCGGCGCGCGCAGGCCCAGGGCCTGGGCGAGGCGCGGATCGACGTCGGCTGCTTCGCCATGGGCGAAGGTCGCCTGCGCGGCCTCGCCGAAGCCCATGCCGGAGGCCTTGTCCGGGACGATCGCCGGGGCCTTGCTGGAAGCCGAGAGCGCCTGGTTGGAAGCCGCGGGCGCCTTGGCACGTCCGCGCGGCGGCTTCGGCTGGCCCGGACGGGCCGGGGCCGGCGGCGCGACCGGCGGCAGGCGGTTCCGGTTCAGGGCCGGGCTGAGGAGGGCCGCCAGGTGCTCGTCGAGGGGCTGGAGCTCGGGCTTCGACGCCTTGGAATTCGGCGTCCTCGGTGCGGACGCCTTCGTTCCGGAAGCCTTTGCCCCCGCGGCCTTGGGGCCAGCGCCCTCGGCGCCCGCACGCTTGCCGTCCGAGCCCTTGCTGTCCGAGCCCTTGGAATTCCCGACATTCGTGGTCAGAACCTCCGCGTCGGGAGCTGGGTCGGACGCAGCGCGTGGCTTCTTCGGAGTCGGCATGGTGCAAGTATGGTTTCTACCGGCCGCTTGGAAAAGGGTCCGCAGCGGCCGGATGCTGCGCGCCCGTCGCTCCGCCGAGGCCGGAAACACCGCACGGGGCGATTTATCGCGCCTCGCCCTCGTGCCCGCCATCCTCGCCATGGCAACGCGGCCGAGCGCGATCCTGATCCTCTGCGATGAACTCGTTCCCGGACTCGAACCGTTCGGACGCCGCTTCATCCAGGCGCCGATCTGTCTCGTCACCGCCAATCCCGATCTCGCGACCCGGGCTCCGGGCGATGTCACCGTGGCATGCGGCCGCCTGGACGATCGGCGCTGGCTGCGCGGGCTGGCACGCTTTCACGGCCCGAGCCTGATCGTCGACCAGCGTCGCTGTTCCGAGGCCGAGCGGGCTTTCGCCTTCGCCGTCCTCTATCCCGTGCTGGCCCGGGGCGGCGTCTACGCGGTGCCGGAGCGCACGGGCTTCCGGGCGCGCCTGCCCGCCTTGAACCCGTCGGCGCGCCTCCTCGACCAGCGGCTCGCGGCCGTGGGCGGAGGGGACCGACGCCACGGCGGGTACCGGATGGTGGGCAAGCCGGATGCCGCTCCCGCTTCGATCCGCCTCCGGCCCGCGGCCGAGATCCCGGCCCCCTCGGCGATCTCCATCGATGCGCCGCCGTATCGGCGGGCCCTCGCCGAACTGGTCGGGGCGCCGCCGCGGATCGCCGACTTCGCGGCGCGGTTCTCCGGCTCCGAGGCCGTGCCCCCCGGGGCACGCGTCTACCGATTCCGGGATGCCCGCGTCTTCGGGTTCGCACTGGTTCAGGTGGGCGATGCCCTGGTCGAGGAGAGCCTCATCAACCGCGATCGCGGCGATTATCTCGGCGCCCTGACGCTGGCGCCCGACGGAACGGGTTCGGTTCACCACACCCTCCCCCATCCGCGCCGGGTGTCCGGCCGCACGGTGCATCTCTGGCAGCTCTGGGCCGAGAATTACGGGCACTGGCTCATCGAGTGCCTGCCCCGTCTCCACGTCGCCGCCCGCGCCGGTCTGCTCGACGGCGCCAAGGTCACCGTTCACGCCATTCCGGCGATGGAAACGGTCTATCGGGACTCCCTGGCGGCCCTGGGCATCGGCGCGGATCGGATCGTCTGGCTCACGCAGCGCGAGGTCGTGTTCGCGGAACTGGTCTATCCGACCCCGATCACCCGGCAGCCGATCACCAAGTCGCCCCTCGTCATCGACTCCGCGCGGGAGATCCGCCAGCGGATCGGCCCCCCGCCCGAGCCGCTGGCGGAGCGGATCTACGTCAGCCGCAACCGCAACGCGCGGCGGCGCCTCGTCAACGAGGCGGAGGTGATCGCCGTGCTGGCGGAGCGCGGCTACCGAACCGTTCATCCGGAGACAGAGTGTTTCGCGCGCCAGGTCCAGATCTTCGCCGCCGCACGCTTCGTGATCGGCGGGATGGGGGCCGCCCTCAGCAACCTCGCCTTCGCCGAGCCCGGCGTGCGCTGCCTGATGCTGACCAACCAGGACATGCTCGACGACTTCTTCCTCGATCTCGTCGGCCTCGTGCGCGGCACCTACGTTTGCATCCACGGCAGCAGCGCCGCACCGGATCTCGGGATGCAGTCCGACTACGCGATTCCGATCGACATCCTGCGAGAGACCCTCGACCGCCACGGGTTCTGACGGCGGCCGCAAAGAATCCGCCCCTCCGTTCCTCGACACCTGCGCCCGCGGAGCTAGGTTGCGCGCAGGACCGCCGCCGCATCGCGCCCCAGACCGGACAGACCGATGGATCCCGAGACTTCTTCGACAGGCGAGACGTCGCCGAAACCCGAGCTCGACGCCGACACCCTGGCCTTCGCCGCCCGGGTCTTCCAGTACGCCCGCATGGGGCACGCGGAGGATCTCGCGACACTGTTCGGGCAGGGCCTGCCGGCGAACCTGCGCAACGACAAGGGCGACAGCCTGCTGATGCTCGCCGCCTATAACGGGCAGGCCGAGGCGACGCGGGTGATCCTGGAGGCGGGCGGCGACCCCGAACTCGCCAACGACCGGGGCCAGACGCCGCTGGCCGGCGCCGCCTTCAAGGGTGACATGGCCATCGCCGGCCTGCTCCTCGCCCACGGCGCCCAGGTCGACGGCACGGGGACGGGGAGCCGGACCGCCCTGATGACCGCGGCGATGTTCAACCGCACCGAGATGGTCGCGTTGCTCCTCGCCCACGGCGCCGATCCGGATGCCCGGGACGGCTCGGGGCTCACCGCCGCCGCCCTGGCGGGCTCCATGGGCGCCGCCGACACGCCCGCGCAGCTCGCCGGGGCCGGACGCCCGGGCGCGCCGGGCTGATCGGAACCGTTCCCGTCCCAGAATCCGCTGCGGATCGCCCGGCTACGGGGCGACCGAGGTGAGGAATGCTCATGCCGAACACGTTTCGCCGCGGACTCACCGCCCTCATTCTCGCGAGCCTGCCGGGGGCGGCCCTGGCGGCCGACGACTGGCCGATGTTCGGTCGCGACCACACCAACCAGCACTTCTCGCCGCTCACCGGGATCGACCGGGGCAACGTGAAGGCCCTGCGCCCGGCCTGGATCTTCCAGACCGGCATCACCGGCTACTTCCAGGCGGAACCCGTGATGGTGGACGGGACGCTCTACGTCTCGACCACCCAGAACCACGTCGCCGCCCTCGATGCGCGCAGCGGACGGGTGCTGTGGACCTACACCCACAAGGCGCGCACGGAGAAGATCTTCGGGCCGCCCTCGAACCGGGGCGTGGCCGTCTCCGGCGGCAAGGTCTTCGAGGCGACCATGGACGGGCGGATCATCGCCCTCGACGCGGCCACCGGAAAGGTCCTGTGGGACCACGAGGCGGTACGCCCGGAGGAGGGGGAATCGGAGACCGCCTCGGCCCTGGCGCACACGCTCGGGGCCGGCACGGTCCAGGGGTCGAGCCGGCTCGGCTTCAAGATGCCGCCCCTGGTGGCCGACGGCCTCGTCATCGTCGGCGTCGCCGGCGCCGGCTACGGCCTGCACGTGGAAGACGCCAAGGGCGGCCTCGACGGCGGCGCGGTGGTGGGCATCGAAGGCGGCTACGGCCGCCGCGGCTGGCTCGCGGCCTACGACGCCGCCACGGGGGCCGAGCGCTGGCGCTGGTACGTGACCAAGTCGGACGGCTGGGAGGGCGCCTTCTCGGCGACCACGCCCGACGGGGTGCCGCTGCACCGGGACATCGCCGCCGAGAAGGCCGCCGCCCCGGCCCACCCGGAAGCCTGGCGGGTCGGGGGCGGCTCGCTCTGGATGACGCCGGCCTACGACCGGGATCTCGGGCTGATCTACGTCGGCACCGGCAATCCGGCGCCGCAGAATTTCGGCCTCTCGCGCCCGGGCGACAACCTCTACACCATGAGCCTCGTCGCCCTCGACGTCCGTACGGGGCAGTTGCGCTGGTACTATCAGCAGGTCCCGCACGACGAGTGGGGCTACGACGTGGCGAGCCCGCCCTTCCTCCTCGACCAGCCGACGCCGCAGGGCCCGGTCAAGGCCGTGGCGCAGGGCTCGAAGACCGGCTGGCTCTACGTCCACGACCGCATGACGGGGAAACTTCTGGCGAAGTCCGAGCCGCTGATCGCCCAGAAGAACCTCTACGCGCCCCCGACCGAAACCGGAACGGTGGTCAGTCCCGGACCGCTCGGGGCGATCTCCTGGCACCCGGTGGCCTACGATGCGCAGCGGGGGACCGCCTTCGCCCAGGTCCGGCACGGAGCGACCACCTACGTGGTCCGAACGGTCCCCGCCTCGGGCGACCGGCCGGCGATCCGCTACACCGAGACCACCGAGGCCAAGGGCGAACCGAGCTTCAGCACCCTGACGGCGGTGGACCTCGCCCGGGGCGGCGCCATCAAGTGGACGGTGAAGGGCGGCAGCCGGCTCTCCGGCGGCACGCTGGCCACCGCCTCGGGCCTCGTCTTCTCCGGTGAGGAGGACGGCCATCTCGACGCCCACGATGCCGAGACCGGTGCGATCCTGTGGCGCTTCCAGTGCGGCGCCGGCATCGGCGGCCCGCCCATCACCTACGCCCTCGACGGCCGGCAGTACGTCGCGGTGGCGGCCGGCGGCGCCTCCTTCACCAAGGGGTCCGGCTTCGGCACCGGCGACGCCCTCGTGGTCTTCGCACTGCCGGATTGAGAACCTGGCCGCTCCACGGCCGATGTGAGATGACGGCGCGGGCGGCGCAGGGCTTGCGTGCGCCGGTCCAGCGCAACCAGAGACCCTCTCCTCCATGACGACCGACGCCTCCGCATCGCGCCAGCCCGACGACCGCGGCCCGCCCGTGGTGCGCACCATCGCGATGCCCGCCGACACCAACCCGGCCGGGGACATCTTCGGCGGCTGGCTGATGGGCCAGATGGATCTCGCGGCCGGCAACATCGCCGCCCGGCGCTCCCGGGGCCGCTGCGCCACGATCTCGGTGGAGGCCATGACCTTCCACCGACCGGTCATCGTCGGCGACGAGGTGAGCATCTACGCCTGGATCGTGCGGGTCGGCCGCACCTCCATGGGCATCCAGGTGGAGGTCTGGCGCCGGGAGCGCGAGGGCGAGGAGACCATGAAGGTCACCGAGGGACTCTTCACCTTCGTGGCGATCGGCCTGGACCGCCGGCCCCGGGTGATCCCGCCGGAGCCCGAGACCGCCGGGGCGTGAGCCGTCCCGGCCCCTCCCGCCGGGCCGTCCTCGGCGGCGGCCTCGGCCTCGCCGGGAGCTCCGCCCTGGCTGCGACGCACGGGCTCGCCGCGGGGCCGTCCTGGGCGGCCGACAGCCTCCAGGCCGCCGCCGCGCGCACGGGCGTCGCCTACGGCTCGGCGGTGAACGGCGTCACCCTGCGGCAGGACCCGGCCTACGGGCGCGCCCTGGCTCGGGAGGCCGGCATCCTCGTGTCCGAGAACGCGATGAAGCTGACCTATGCCTGGCGGGCACCGGACAGCCTCGATTTCACCTACGCGGACGAGGTTGCGGCCTTCGCGGAGGCCAACCGCCAGCGCCTGCGCGGCCACACCCTGGTCTGGCACGAGGGCCTGCCGGCCTGGGTCGGCGAACGGCTCTCGGCGGGGGAGGGCGAAGCCTTTTTGCGCCGCTGGATCGGCGCCATGGCCGGTCGCTATCGGGGGCGGATCGAGGCCTGGGACGTGGTCAACGAGATCTGCGGCCCCCAGGACGGGCGCCCGGACGGGCTGCGGCGCACCCCGTGGCTCGCGGCGCTGGGGCCTGCTTACGTCGATCTCGCCTTCCGCATCCAGCACGCGGTCGCACCGGACGCCGCCGGGGTCTGGAACGAGAACGATCTCGAACTCGACGCGGACTGGATCGACCAGCGCCGCGCGATGGTGCTGCGGACCCTGGAGGGGATGCGCCGCCGCGGCGTGCCGATCCGCCGGCTCGGCCTGCAGGGGCACCTCTACGCGAAACACCCGCTGAACCAGGACAAGCTGCGCACCTTCCTACGCGAGGTGGCCGGCCTCGGGCTCGCCATCGAGGTCACGGAACTCGACGTCAACGATCGGACCTACCCCGCCGACCTGAATGCCCGCGACCGGGCGGTGTCCGACCTGGTCCGCCGCTTCCTCGACGTGGTCCTGGACGAGGCGGCGGTGCTCAACGTCCTCACCTGGGACATCACCAACCGGAACACCTGGCTCAACGCCAACCCCGAGCGCCGGCGCCCCGACGGGCTGCTCCAGCGTGCCCTGCCGCTGGATGAGCACCTCGCGCGCACGCCGCTCTGGTCGGCGATGCGCCGGGCCTTCGCCGATGCGCCGGACCACCGGCAGACGCGGGACGCCTTGCGCGGCGCCTGAGCCCCTGGAATCTGTCTTGTCGTCTGTCGTTTCGGCATAATCGGTTTTAGCTGAGCCCCGACAGATCCTAGCGGGGCACCATCCGCGCCTGCTGCGGTCGCTCACCGGCGTGCTGGCGCAGGAAGGCCGCCATCTCGGCGAGCTCGGGGGCCTTCGACCGGAAGGTCACGGAGAGCGCCAGTAGGGTGTCGGCATGGTCGAGCCCCGCATAGATCCGCTCCTGCACCGGTACGCGGGCAGCGCGCAGCCGCGCGGCGAGGCTGCGCGTGTTGGAAGGGCGCACGGTGGTGTCGCCGTCGCCGGAGGCGAGGAAGGCCGGCGGCGAGTGCGGGCCCGCGAAGGTGATGGGCTGGGTCGCCGCCGTGTCGGGCGCCTCGCCGAACAAGTCCGTGGCGGTGCCGGCATCCAGCGGCAGGAAGTCGTAGGGACCGGACAGGCCCGCCACCGCCCGGATCACCCGCGGATCGACGCCGGCCCGGCGCAGGTAGGACGGGTTGAGCGCGAGCATCACTGCATTGTAGGCGCCGGCCGAATGCCCGGCGAGGACCACCCGGCTCGGGTCGCCCCCATAGGCGGCGATGTTCCGCTCGACCCACGCCAGGGCCTGGGCCCCGTCGTCGAGGAAGTCCGGGAACCGGACCTCCGGATAGAGCCGGTAATCCGGCAGGACGGTCACGAAACCCTGCGCCGCGAGGGCCTGTCCGACGAAGGCATAGTCCTCCTTCGCGCCGTTCTTCCAAGAGCCACCGTAGAAGAACACCAGCACGGGGGCGCCGGTGGGGCCGGCCACGGGGGTGAAGACGTCGAGGCGCTGGCGCGGGTGGGCGCCGAACGCGGCGTCCTTCAGGCTGATCCGTCCGCCCTGGTCCCGGGGACCGATCGCGTCGAAGAAGGCGAGGGGGGAGCAGGCCGTGATGCCGAGCGCGACGAGCGCGAGTCCGGCGAGGCTGGCAAGGACGGCAAGAACCCGGGTCATGCATCTCTCTGTTGGGGGGCGAGCCCCCTGTGACAGGGCCGGCGCGGCGGATTCATGGCGCGAATGCAATTCATGGCGCGAGGTCGATTTGTGGCGACCTGTCGCGTCGCGGTGCGATGCGGGTCCTCAGGTTCTTGGCGTCCCGATCAGGTTCTGAGGACGAGGCAGGCGCCGCCCACCTGCCGGATGCGCCCGCACAGGCCGTCGGCGGCCTCCCGGCTCTGGGCCGGGATGCGGATGCGGTAGAAGGCGCGGGTGCCCCGGCTGCGCAGGCGGGTGCCGATGATCATCGGACGAACGTCGCCGATCACGCTTGTGTAGAGCTTCCGTGTTCGCGCGAAGCTCTGCAGCGCCAGCGATTTCGAGAAGTTTCCGGCGAGCTGGATGCCCCAGGGCGCCGCCGGCCCCTCGTTTCCGCCGAGGGCGAACCGGTCGCCGCGCGACGGAATGCGCAGCGCCGCCGTCACCTTGAGGCAGCTGGTCTCGGAATTGGCCCCGAGCTCAGAAGCCGCGGCCTCGGGTTTCTTCGGTCCGAGATCCTTGGTCTCCGGCGTCTTGGTCTCCGGCGTCTTGGTCTCCGGCATCTTGGTCTCTTGCGTCTTGGTCGAACCGTCCTTCGCTTTCGGCGCGTCCTCCTCGGGCATCTCGATCGCCGCGCCCGGGCGCCAAGCCTCCGCGGGCGAGCCCGTGATCGCCAAGACGTAGTTCCGGGTCTCGGTGGGCAGGCCGCCGCTGCCCGCGAGCCAGGCCGAGACCCGGCCCGGCCCGCCGTTGTAAGCCGCCGCCGCCAGCCCGAGATTGCCGAATTGCCGGTTGAGGTCGGCGAGCAGATGAGCCGCGTGCGGGATCGCCTGCTCGGGATCGAACGGATCGGTCAGGCCGCGCTCCCGGGCCGTACCCGGCATGAACTGGGCGACGCCCTGCGCGCCCACGGGGCTCACGGCGGTGACCCGGAAGGCGCTCTCGCGCCAGATCAGGCGCGTCAGGAACGGCACCGGCAGGCCGCGGGCCTTGGCCGAGCCCTCGATGAGGCGGCACAGGGCCTGTTCGACCGTCTCCGTCGCGCCCTCGGCGGCGGCGCGAGCCGACCCTGGGGCTAGGACACCGAGGAGGAGGGACAGCAGGGCGGCGGAGAGGCGGCTAAGGGGCAAGGTCACGGTCGGGTTGTAGAGCGTGCGCGCCGACGATCAATTACAAACGCCCCCGACCGCGTCGCATCCGCGTTCGCCGATCCCGTCCGCCCACGCTATAACCCGCGTGCTGGCGAATTCCGCCCCGCTGCAGAACAGGCCTCGATGCCCGAAACGCTCCTCGACGTTCAGGACCTGTCGGTCGCCTTCCGGGCGCGGGAGCGCGAGACCCGCGCCGTGGATCGCGTGAGCTTCACCATCACGGCCGGAGAGACGCTGGCCCTCGTGGGGGAATCCGGCTCGGGCAAGTCGGTGACGGCCCTCTCGATCCTGCGCCTCCTCGACGGCAGCGCTTACCATCCGGGCGGCCGCATCCTGTTCAAGGGCGAAGACCTGCTGACCCTGCCGGAGAAGCGCCTGCGCGGCATCCGCGGCGCCGACATCACCATGGTGTTCCAGGAGCCGATGACCTCCCTGAACCCGCTGCACACGATCCAGCGGCAGATCGGCGAGGTGCTGGAGGTGCATCGCGGACTGTCCGGTCGCAAGGCGCGGGCCCGCATCCTCGAACTGCTCGAACTGGTCGGGCTGCGCGACGCCGAGCGCCGCCTCAACGCCTATCCGCACGAGCTCTCGGGCGGACAGCGCCAGCGCGTGATGATCGCCATGGCGCTCGCCTGCGAGCCCGACCTGCTGGTGGCCGACGAACCGACCACCGCCCTCGACGTGACCGTCCAGGCGCAGATTCTCACCCTGCTGGCCGACCTGCAGAAGCGCCTCGGCATGGCGATGCTGTTCATCACCCACGACCTCGGCATCGTGCAGCGTATCGCCGACAACGTCTGCGTCATGCTCGCCGGGCGCGTCGTCGAGGCCGGCCCGGTGGCGGAGATCTTCGCCCGGCCGCAGCACGACTACACCCGCCGCCTCCTCGCCTCGGAGCCGAAGGGCCGGGCCAACCCGGTTCCCCCCGATGCCGGGCGCCTCCTGGAGGCCGGCCCGCTCAAGGTCTGGTTCCCGATCCGCGAGGGTTGGCTGCGCCGGACCACCAGCCACGTGAAGGCGGTGGACGGGGTGTCCCTGCGGGTCCGGGCCGGCGAGACCGTCGGGGTCGTCGGCGAATCCGGTTCGGGCAAGACCACCCTCGGCCTGGCGCTCCTGCGCCTCACCGGCTGCGAGGGCCCCATCGTGTTCCTCGGCCGCTCCATCGCGGGCCTGCCGCCCGCCGCCATGCGCCCGATCCGACGCGACATGCAGGTGGTCTTTCAGGACCCCTACGGCTCGCTCTCGCCGCGCATGACGGTGGCGGACATCGTCGCCGAGGGGCTGGTGGTCCAGGGCGCGGTGAAGACGCGGGCCGAGCGGCAGGCGGTCGTCGCCAAGGCCCTCGACGATGTCGGCCTCGATCCGGCGACCATGAACCGCTACCCGCACGAGTTCTCCGGCGGCCAGCGGCAGCGCATCGCCATCGCGCGGGCCATCGTGCTCAAGCCCAAATTCGTCGTCCTGGACGAGCCGACCTCGGCCCTCGACCGCTCGGTCCAGGCCCAGATCGTCACCCTCCTGCGCGACCTGCAACGCGAGCGCGGGCTCGCCTACCTGTTCATCAGCCACGACCTCAAGGTGGTGCGGGCGCTGGCGAACTACGTGCTGGTGATGCAGAACGGCCGCGTCGTCGAGGAGGGCCCGGCCGAGGACATCTTCGCCTCGCCGAAGACCGCCTACACCCAGGCGCTGTTCGCTGCCGCCTTCGATCTCCAGAGCGACGCCGTCGCCGATCCGATCCCGGCCTGAGGGGAACGGGCATGCCGCGCGCCTTCCTCATCGTGCTCGATTCCGTCGGCATCGGCGGCGCGCCGGATGCCGCTCGCTACGGCGATGCCGGGTCCGATACGGTCGGACACATCGCCCGCGCCTGCGCCGAGGGGCGGGGCGACCGGGCTGGCCTGCGGCAGGGCCCCCTGGCACTCCCGAACCTGGCCCGCCTCGGCCTCGGGCTGGCGGCGATGGGCGCGACCGGCGCGGTGCCGCCCGGTCTCGCGATCCCCGGCGCCCCGACGGGCGCCTACGGCCACGCGGTCGAGGTCGCCGCCGGCAAGGACACACCCTCGGGTCACTGGGAGATCGCCGGCGTGCCGGTCCGCGAGCCCTGGGGCTACTTCCCCGTCGCGGTCCCGACCTTCCCGGCCGCGCTGACGGAGGCGCTGATCGCGCGAGCCGGCCTGCCGGGCATCCTCGGCGACTGCCACGCCGCCGGCGTCGCGATCATCGACAGCCTGGGCGCCGAGCATGTCCGGACCGGCCGGCCGATCTGCTACACCTCCGCCGACAGCGTTTTCCAGATCGCGGCGCACGAGGACAGCTTCGGGCTGGAGCGACTCTACGACACCTGCCGGATCGCCCGCGAGCTCTGCGACGCCTACCGGGTCGGCCGGGTCATCGCCCGGCCCTTCGTCGGCAGCGCGCAGGACGGGTTCCGGCGCACCGCCAACCGCAAGGACTATGCGGTCGAACCGCCCGGCCGGACCCTCCTGGACGTGCTCCGAGCCTCCGGGCGGAGCGTCGTTAGCGTGGGCAAGATCGGCGACATCTTCGCCCACCGGGCGACCGGGCAGGAGATCAAGGTTGGCGGCAACACCGCGTGTCTCGATGCCGCGCTGACGGCATTCGCGGCGCTGCCGGAGGGCGGCCTCGTCTTCCTCAACCTCGTCGACTTCGACACCGAGCATGGCCATCGCCGGGACGTGCCCGGCTACGCCGCCGAACTCGAACGCTTCGACGCCCGGCTGCCCGAGATCCACGACGTGCTGCGTCCCGGAGACCTCTGCATCATCACTGCGGACCACGGCAACGATCCGACCTGGGGCGGAACCGAACACACCCGGGAACAGGTTCCCGTGCTGGCCTTCGGCCCCGGCGTCTCGCCGGGGTCCCTGGGCCGACGCGAAACCTTCGCGGATATCGGCGCGACCCTCGCGCAGCATCTCGGGGTCGCGCGCCTCGATGCGGGGACGGGCTGGCACTGACGGACGAGAGGGGAGCACCATGCGCGACGAGGACGACCGAGCCATCCGGCAGACCATCGCTCACCGGGTCGGCGAACCGTTGGACACGCTGTCGGTCGAGGATCTCGAGGAGCGGATCCGACTGTTGCGGTCCGAGGTGGAGCGGCTGGAGGCGGCGCGGCACGCCAAGAAGGCGGCCCTTGAGCGGGCGGGCTCCCTCTTTCGGCTCTAGGGCCTCCCCCGAAGGAATCGCTTTAAAGTTACATTTCCTGCGAAGGAATTCCCGCTTTCCCCCAAATGGGGGATGAAGGCCGCCCAACCCCACGCTTGAATACTCTTCAAACCACGGGCGAGGGCGGTCATGCTGGAGAGATGGACGATGGCGCCATGGATGCGCCGGCGGGTTGCGCGACACGTGCGGCGGGGCACGAGCGATCGGATGATCGCCTGCCTGATCAATCCGGCCCCGGCGCCCTTACCCGACAGCGTCGCGCCGAGCGCGAACAGCGCCGAGTTCACCGTCCAGTATGATCTTTCGAACGTTATCCTGTTCCGCGCCCTCGCGGCGAATCGGGAGGGCAGCGGCCGGGACGCCCGGTGACCTCCGCCGTCACCGGATCAGGCTGAGGCCCGAGATCAGCCGGGCCAGGTCGACCTGGCGCGTCACACCTGTCTTGGCGAAGATCGCCTTGACCTGACCGCGAATGGTTTCCGGCCGCACGCTCTGCTGCGCGGCGAGGATCGCGATGGTGACGCCGTCCGCGATGCCCCGCGCGATCCGCGCCTCGGCCGCCGTCAGGTCGAACAGACCGGCCAGCAATTCGGTGCCCGGGACGGGACGCGGCAGGACCGGGGCGGCGATCATCAGGAGGGTGCCGCCACCGAAGACGTCCTGGGCCTGCCCGCGCATGGGCAGCAGGTGGAGAACCATGGCGGGATGGTCGTCGTCGGCCGGGATCGGAATGGAGCGCGCCGCCTGCGCCCGCTGACCGGCGAGCACGTCCGCCATGAGGGCGTCCGCACCGGGATGGGCAAGGGCGACCCGCTCGCGCTGATCGCGCACCACCCGCGGCACGAGGCCGGTGAAACTCGCATTGCGTTCCTGCAGGCGCCCGTGGCGTGAGAGGACGGCCGCCGGGAGGCCCAGCACCTCCAGGGCGCCCACCGCGGCGCGTGCCCGTTCCAGCTTCAGCCGGGCCGAGACGAGGGCCGCGCGGCCCAGATGCGGCCGCAGGGTGTCGAGGACCACCGTCGCGGCCTGCGGGACCGGACCGTCCGTGTAGCGCCGCTCGATGCTGAAGATCAGCGTGTCGCCGGTGGTCAGCGGGCAGGCGGTGGCGGCACCCCATCCGAGCCCGCGCGGACGCAGGAACTGCTGGATCAGGACGTCCTGCTCCAGTTCGGCCTGGGTGTAGACGTCCTGCTCGCGGATGAAGCCCGCATGGCGGGCGGCGAGAAGCTTCGCCGTGCGCTGGCCGGCGCTGCTCCAGCCCCCGGCGGCGAAATCGGCCATGACCTGATCGAGGGATTCGCTGTTGATCCAGCGATGGGTTTCAAGATCGGCCGCGATCAGGACCGTTCCCTGGGCGCCGGCGATGGCGGCGAGTCGGTCCAGGACCGCAGGCCACAGCTCGGGCAGGATCGCCGCCTCGTAGATGAGGTCCGTCAGGGTTTCGAAATCACCCTGTCCCGTCGACTCCCGCACGGCTCGTGATCCACAGCCCAAGGTTTCTACTTCGTAAATATCATGGGGGCAAAGCTTCGCGCCCGACAAGCGTCTTCGAGACGGAATCCCGTGATCTGCCCGTCGGATACGGGAAACCCGACGGGATTCGACCTCCGTGGCCCCGGGGAGGTCTCGTCAGCCGATCCCTTCGTGTTAGGGGAAGGGGAGACGGGGAACCTTCGGCCGTTACGACCGGTCCTGTCGATGCGGAGCGGGGGCGGGGAGTTTGGCGTGCGGCATTGGCGCGAAGGACCGGGTGACCGGCGAAGCTACCACCACGGCAACCTCAAGGAGGCGCTGATCGAGGCGGCGCGCCGCTTCATCGCCGAGCGCGGCATCGGCGGCTTCACGCTGGTGGATGCGGCCCGCCTCGTCGGCGTCACGCCGGCGGCGCTCTACCGCCATTTCCGCGGGCGCGAAGCCCTGCTCGAAGAGGTGGCCGGCCGCGGCTTCGCCGACCTCGCCGAGCGCCTCGCCCGCGCCCTCACGGCCAAGGGCACGCCGCTGGAGCGGTTCACCCGGATGGGCGAGGCCTATCTGGCTTTCGCCGAGGAAGAACCCGGCTACTACGCGGCGATCTTCGAGACCCGCGGCCTCGCCGCCGCCGAACCGAACGCAGTGCCGAGCCTCCGACCGAGCCCGTTCGACCTCCTGGTGGAGGCCCTTCAGGCGACCTTTCCGGAGGGGTTCGGCGGCGTCGCGCCCCGGTTCATCGCCCTGGAGGTCTGGGCCCTCGCACACGGCCTCGCGACCCTCTCCGCGTCCGGACACCTGCCGAAATCCGCCGGCATGCCGGACAAGTACGAGCTGCTGCGCGCGGGCGTGCTCGCCCTCGTCCACGGCGCAGCAGCGGGCGGCCGGACGCGCGAACACGCCTGACCGATTAAGCGCCCCTTGAAAGCGCGTCGTTCCATCCGCAAGTGAATGTCGTTCACATTTACATTGGAGCCGTGAGCCGTGAGCTTCTCTTCCTCCCCCTTCACCACCGGGAAGGTCTGCCGTAGCGGCCCCTTCCCCAAGCGATCCCTCGAAATCGGCGCCATCGTCGTCGCCTTCGTCTACTGGTGGCCCTTGGCCGCCGCCTACATCGCCTGGAAGGTCGCGGGGTATCCCGCGCTCAGCGAGTTGCGGGGCCTCGCCGGCCGCGGCTTCTCGTGGAACGCGAGCGCCACGCGCTCGCGCTTCGCCGCGGCGTTCGAGTCCGCCAATGGCGGCAGCACCGGCAACCTCGCCTTCGATGCCTACCGCCGCAGCGAGATCGAGCGGCTCGATGCCCAGCGCCGGGCTCTGCAGGAGGAGAGCCGCGCCTTCGCCGAGTTCGTCGAGGAGCTGAAGCGGGCCAAGGACCGCGAGCAGTTCGACGCCTTCATGCAGAAGCGCCGCAGCGCGGACGCCACCCGCGCGGTCTGAGCGACCTCTCCGCCGAAATGGAATGACGCGAGGGCTTCCGGCGCAGGTCGGGAGCCCTTTTTGCCGGGCGCAATCCGTCCGAAGACCTCGCTCGCAATCCCACGATGCTCTAGAAATCCGGTCCCGGTCTTGCCTCGGTCTCCCGCCGCCCAGGATCAGACCTCGGCTTCATGGAGATCCAGCGATGCAGCCAGCCGCCGCGACCGTCCGGGTGGTGGACCACCCCCTCGTGCAGCACAAGCTGACCCTGCTGCGCCAGCGCGAGCGTTCGACCAAGGGCTTCCGCCAGATCCTCAACGAGATCGGCATGCTGCTGGCCTACGAGGTCACCCGGGACCTGCCCCTGGAGACGGTGACGATCGAGACGCCGATCCAGTCGATGGAGGCGCCGCAGATCGCCGGCAAGAAGCTGGTCCTGGCGCCGATCCTGCGGGCCGGCGTCGGCTTTCTCGACGGCATGCTGTCCCTGGTGCCCTCGGCCCGCGTAGCGCATGTGGGGCTCTACCGCGACCCCGAGACTCTGGAAGCGGTGGAATACTACTTCAAGGCGCCCTCCGATCTGGTCGACCGGACGGTCCTCGTGCTCGACCCGATGCTCGCGACCGCGAACTCGGCGGTGGCGGCGATCAACCTCCTGAAGCAGCGCGGCGCGCAGGACCTGCGCTTCGTCTGCCTGCTCGCGGCCCCGGAGGGCATCGCCCGCCTGCAGGCCGCCCACCCGGATGTCCCCGTCTGGACCGCCGCCATCGACAGCCACCTCAACGACCACGGCTACATCGTCCCGGGCCTCGGCGATGCCGGCGACCGGATGTACGGCACCCGCTGAGCGCCGCCCGCGCGGCGTGATCTCGCCAAGCGGCGATCTTGCCAAGCGGCGATCTTGCCAAGCCGTGATCTTACCAAGCCGTGATCTTGCCAAGTACCAGCCGGGCGGCACATGACGGGGCTTCCAGGAGGAGACCCCGATGACAGCCAGCCTGCCCGAGACCATGCGACAGATCCGCTTCACCGCTGCCGGCGGGCCGGATGTGCTGGCCCTGGAGACGGTGCCGCTGCCGCAGCCCGGGCCCGGCCAGGTGCTGATCGAGGTCGTCGCCGCCGGGATCAACCGGCCGGACATCCAGCAGCGCGAGGGCAAGTACCCGCCGCCGAAGGGCGCCACCGAGATCCCCGGCCTCGAGGTCGCCGGCCGCATCGTCGCCCTCGGTGAGGGCGTCTCCGGCGTCTCGGTCGGCGACGAGGTCTGCGCCCTGGTGATCAGCGGTGGCTACGCCGAGTTCGCCGTTGCCGAGATCGGCCAATGCCTGCCGAAGCCCGCGTCGCTCTCGCTGGTCGAGGCCGGGGGCCTGCCGGAGAACTACTTCACCGTCTACAGCACCGTAATCGAGCGCGGGCGGCTCAAGGCCGGCGAGTCTTTCCTCGTCCATGGCGGATCGAGCGGCATCGGATCGACCGCCATCCAGATCGCCAAGCATCACGGCGCCCGCGTCTTCGCCACCGCCGGCTCGGCCGAGAAGTGTGCCTTCTGCCGCGACCTCGGCGCCGAGGCGGCGATCAATTACCGCGAGGCCGACTTCGTCGAGGAGGTGAAGCGCCTCACCGACGGCAACGGCGTCGACGTCATCCTCGACATGGTCGGGGCGCCGTACCTCGCCAAGAACCTCTCGGCCCTGGCGATCGAGGGGCGCCTCGTGCAGATCGCCTTCATGCAGGGCTACAAGGTCGATGCCTTCAGCATGACCCCGATCATGATGAAGCGCCTGACCTTCACCGGCGCGACGCTCCGAGCCCGGCCGAAGGCCGAGAAGGCGGCGATTGCGGAAGGCCTTGCCCGGGACGTCTGGCCGCTGCTCGAAGCCGGGACGATCCGCCCGGTGATCCACGCCACCTTCCCGTTGGAGGAGGCCCGCAAGGCGCACGAACTGATGGAGTCGAGCGCCCATCTCGGCAAGATCATGCTGGTGACCGGCCGCTAGGTCGAACCTCGGCGGGAACTCCGCTCTCAACCGTCGCGTTTCAGACTCGAGCTAGAATCACGGGCAGGATTCACGGGAATCGGTGCTCGGGTCGAAACATCGGTCTTCGGACCGTTCAAGCGAGGATCGCATGGCAGAGAATCTACACGGTCAGGAAGCCCGGCAGGGCAAGCGCGGCAAGCCGGTACTCTACGTTCTCGTGGCCAGCCTCGTGCTGCTCGCGATCGCCATCACCGGCCTGATGACCTGGCAGGGCGCGAACTCG
Source organism: Methylobacterium sp. 001424705 (assembly GCF_059816145.1). Classification (NCBI taxonomy): domain Bacteria; kingdom Pseudomonadati; phylum Pseudomonadota; class Alphaproteobacteria; order Hyphomicrobiales; family Methylobacteriaceae; genus Methylobacterium; species Methylobacterium sp. 001424705. The sequence goes on from NZ_JCBANU010000012.1 coordinate 116,496, forward strand.
CCCAAGGACTACGCCAGCCAGAGCCAGGACGCCTCCCGCCAGGAAGTGACGGGGTCCGTGAAGGGTTCGTCGAACGCGACGTCGTCGTCGAACACCGGTTCGGTTCCGGCCGCGAACCCGGCCTATCCGAGCCCGGCCCAGCCGGCCGCGAACGGCAACAAGCAGTAAGTCTGAAGGTCGTCCGTGCCGGTCCGCCTCAGCGGGTCGGCACGGGCGTTTCGCCGCGATAATCGTAGAAGCCGCGCTTGGACTTGCGGCCGAGCCAGCCGGCTTCGACGTATTTCACGAGCAGCGGACAGGGCCGATACTTCGAATCGGCCAGTCCCTCGTAGAGCACCTGCATCACGGACAGGCAGGTATCGAGGCCGATGAAGTCGGCCAGCTGCAGGGGCCCCATCGGGTGGTTCGCCCCGAGCTTCATCGCGGTGTCGATCGATTCCACCGAGCCGACGCCCTCGTAGAGCGTGTAGATCGCCTCGTTGATCATCGGCAGCAGGATGCGGTTGACGATGAAGGCCGGGAAATCTTCCGACATCGTCGACGTCTTGCCGAGCTTGGCGATGAAGGCCTTGGCCGATTCGTAGGTCGGGTCTTCTGTGGCGATGCCGCGGATCAGCTCGACGAGTTGCATCACCGGCACCGGATTCATGAAGTGAATGCCGATGAAGCGCTCCGGCCGATCGGTCGAGGCGGCGAGTCTCGTGATCGAGATGGACGATGTGTTGGTGGCGATCAGGGCATCGGGTTTCAACGACGCGCAGAGCGTGCTGAAGATCTGGCGCTTGGTCGATTCGTCTTCGGTGGCCGCCTCGATGACGAGGTCGCAGGGCGCAAGGTCGTCGAAGCTCTCCGCTGCCACGATCCGCGAGACCGCGCTGCGGCGCTGATCGTCCGCGATGGTGCCCTTGGCCACCTGTCGGGCGAGATTGCCGTCCACGGTGGCGAGGCCGTTGTGGATGCGGTCCGGGTCGCGGTCGTTCAGGCGGACGTCGAGCCCCGCCATCGCGCAGACATGCGCGATACCGCTGCCCATCTGCCCGGCGCCGATGATGCCGACCGTCCTGATATCGATGCCCATCGTCTGCACTCGCACCCCTGGGTCGTCCCGCCGTCGCGGTCCGGGTCCCGCCCGGCCGCCGAGGACGCCCGTCTCGCTTATAACGTTTCGCGGCAGCAGCGTCCTAGAGCATTTCCACGCTGGAAGGCCATCCGTACCGGGCGATCGGTGCGCGCGCGGCGCGCACCGGCCGGACGTGCCTGTTCCGCCTCAGCCCTTCGCCTTGGCGATTTCGGCCTGCAGCTCGGGGACGATCTGGAACAGGTCGCCCACGAGGCCGTAATCCGCCACCTGGAAGATCGGTGCGTCCTCGTCCTTGTTGATGGCGACGATGACCTTCGAGTCCTTCATGCCGGCGAGGTGCTGGATCGCGCCCGAGATGCCCACCGCGACGTAGAGCTCCGGTGCCACCACCTTGCCGGTCTGCCCGACCTGCCAGTCGTTCGGGGCGTAGCCGGCATCGACGGCGGCGCGGGAGGCGCCCACGGCGGCGCCGAGGCTGTCGGCCAGGGGCTCGATCAGCTCCTTGAACTTGTCCGAGGAGCCCAGCGAACGGCCGCCGGACACGATGATCTTGGCTGCGGCCAGCTCGGGACGGTCGGACTTGGCGATCTCCTCGCCCTTGAAGCTCGACTTGCCCGAGGAGGCGGCCGCCTGGACCGGCTCGATCGCAGCGGCCGCACCGCCCTCGCCGGCGGGCTTGAAGGCCGCCATGCGGACGGTGATCACCTTCTTGCCGGTACCGGCCTGCACGGTCTGGATCGCGTTGCCGGCGTAGATCGGACGCTCGAAGGTGTCGGGGGAGACCACGCTGATGATGTCGGAGATCTGCGCCACGTCGAGGAGGGCGGCCACCCGCGGCAGCACGTTCTTGCCGGTGGTGGAGGCCGCCGCGACGACGTTGTCGTAGGGCTCCGCCAGGGCGACGAGCAGCGCGGCCGTCGGCTCGGCGAGGAGGTGGTCGTAGGTGGCGTCCTCGGCCAGCAGCACCTTCTCGATCCCGTCGAGCTTGGCGGCGAATTCGGCCGCGGGGCGGCTGCCGGCGCCGGCCACGAGGGCGTGCACGGGTCCGCCCAGGGCGACGGCGGCCGTCAGAGCCTTCAGGCTCGCGTCGCGGACCGCGCCGTTGTCGTGCTCGATGAGGAGTAGGGTGGCCATGGTGTGCGAACCTCGAAATCGATCAGCAGGAGGGTCCCGGACCCCGTCTCACCCGCCGCGTCGGCGCGGCGGGGTCTTGAAGCCATCGGCGGGGCGGGGTCTCAGAGAACCCCGGCCTCGCCCTTCAGCTTCTGCACGAGTTCGGCCGGGGACCCGACCTTGATGCCGGCCTTGCGCCCGGCGGGCTCCACGGTCTTGAGCACGGTGACCCGCGGGGTCACGTCGACGCCCAGGGCATCGGGGGCCAGCTCCTCGAGGGGCTTCTTCTTCGCCTTCATGATGTTGGGCAGCGAGGCGTAGCGCGGCTCGTTGAGGCGCAGGTCGGTGGTGACGATGGCCGGCAGGGTCAGGGTCACGGTCTGGAGGCCGCCATCGATCTCGCGGGTGACGTCGATCGCGCCCTCGCCGAATTCGAGCTTGAAGGCGAAAGTACCCTGGGGCCAGTCGAGGAGGGCCGCCAGCATCTGGCCGGTCTGGTTCGAATCGTCGTCGATGGCCTGCTTGCCGAGGATGACGAGGCCGGGGGCCTCCTTCTCGACCAGGGCCTTCAGGATCTTGGCCACCGCCAGCGGCTCGACCACGCCGTCGGTCTTCACCAGGATCGCCCGGTCGGCGCCCATGGCGAGGGCGGTCCGAAGAGTCTCCTGCGCCTGCTGCGGACCGATCGAGACGGCGACGATCTCGGTGACCTTGCCCTTCTCCTTCAGGCGAATCGCCTCCTCGACGGCGATCTCGTCGAAGGGGTTCATGGACATCTTGACGTTGGCGAGGTCCACGCCCGAACCGTCGGCCTTGACCCGGATCTTGACGTTGTAGTCGACGACCCGCTTGACGGGCACCAGAACCTTCATGGCGTTCACAATCCTCCGCGCGGATAATGTTTTTCGACCAGGCCGGCGCGGCGCGCAAAGGACCTCCGGGAAACCCGGATGTCCAGAACCCTGGTCATTGAGGCGGCGGACCGTAACGGCCTCATTTCCGCCTTGTCAACGCGCCCCGCCGCCGCCCGCCCCGGCGAGTGTCGTCCGGCGCTGCGGACCGGCCGCACGGCCCCGGGTTCGCAGCTCCGTGGTATTCCGAATGCCTGGCTCTCAGCGATTCTTGCCCGGCACCCAGAGCACGTCGTCGGCGCCGTTGGCATTGGCGGTCCGGCTCGCCACGAACAGGAAGTCCGAGAGCCTGTTCAGGTATTGCAGGGCTTCCGGCGAGACGATCTCGCCCTCGGTGGCGGCCAGGGCCACCGCCAGGCGCTCGGCCCGCCGGCACACCGTCCGGGCGAGATGCAGGGCGGCCGAGGCCGGCGATCCCCCGGGCAGCACGAAGGACTTCAGGGGCGAGAGGTCGGCATTCAGCGCGTCGATGTCGCGCTCGACCCGCTGCACCTGCGCGGCGACGATCCGCAGCGGCTCGTATTTCGGCGGCTCGGCGCTTTCCGGGGTTGCGAGGTCCGCGCCGAGGTCGAACAGGTCATTTTGGATCGCGCTCAGCATGGCGTCGAGGCGCGGATCGGCATGCAGCCGCACGAGGCCGATGCAGGCATTGGTCTCGTCGACGGTGCCGTAGGTCTCGATCCGCAGATCCGCCTTCGAGCGCCGTTCGCCGCTGGCGAGGGCGGTCGAGCCCTTGTCGCCGGTTCGGGTGTAGATGCGGTTGAGGGTGACCACGATGGCTTCCGATCCTGAGCGGGGCTGGCAAGTGAGGCCTGCAGGAGCGGGAACCTAGCGCAGTTTGCCGCCGCTGGGAGTCGCTGAATCGGAACGAGAAGGGCCGGCCCCGCATCGGCGGAACCGGCCCCTGAGGCTCACGGTAAATGCGAGCGCGGCGAACTCAGAAGGTGTAGCCGAGCTTGCCGCCGAAATTGGTCAGGCCGCGGTTGTTCGCACAGAAGCCGGCATTCGACATGTGCTCGACGGTGGCCATGATGCTCCAGTGCTCGGTGAGCCGGAAGCCGAGGGCGGCCGCCTCGCGGAAGAGCGGGTTGCAGCCCAGCGTGTTGAACCCGGCCGGGGCGGTCGGCTTCGGGCCCGTGTAGCCGTTATGGGCGCCGGCGCCGAAGAAGCCTTCGAGGAAGACGATGTTGTTCAGGGTCTGCGGGAAGAGATCCACGGTCCAGGTCGCGCCGATATAGGCGTAGCTGGTGCGGCCGCCGAAGTTGTAGCTGCCGCCGACGGTGGCCCGGGGCACGAAGGCCTGCCAGAACGGATCGACGCTCACCAGCGGCTTGGAGAACAGAATCTCGCCGTTGATGTTGCTGGTGTTGTGCTCGGCACTGCCGGGATCCTGCACGGCGCCGCCGATGCGGACCTCGGAGACGATGCTCAGGGGCTTCACAGGGCTGACATAGGCGGCCGGCGGCGCGGACGGGAAGTCGGCGGCCTGGACCGGCATGGCCGTGGCGAGCACGGCGGCGGCAGCGGCGAGGCGAAGCGGGTGGGACTGCATCGGGATGGTTCCGGGTTGACCGAACGTGTCTAGCATGCCCGCTCACGGCATCGGCAGGCATCGCGCGTCGCGGGGCGGCGATAGCTGTGCGGTGAGACCTCCCGGCCACACTCGCTCCGTTCGGGCGCTCAGCTCGCCGGAGGGGGCGCCAACGCCCCGGTCACGCACCGACATCAGGACGCGGCGGCGCCCCGCGCGACGGGGTCAGGCCGAGCGCCACCAGACCACGCCCATGATGAAGATGATCGCCAGGAACTGCAGCAGAACGCGCAGGCGCATGAGCTTCTGCGAGAGGTTGGCGCTGCCCCCGCGCATCATGTTGAACAGGCCGAGGACCAGGACCACCGCCACCGCGACGCAGGCGAGGAGCACGAGAGAATTGGAGGAGATCACGGCGTCAGGTCTCGTGGCTGTCGGGTCAGGAATTATCGCTCCCCATATGGGCCCCTCCGGGGGAGGAGCCCAGGGGGCGGTTCGATGCGTCAATTGCGGCGCAGGAGACGCTCGAAGTAGTCGAGCTCCTCGCGCGGGCGGCTCGGGTCGCCGAGCTTGCGCCGCAGCTCCTCCATGATGCGGCGGGTGCGCTGCACGGTGGATTCGTCGGCCGTCGGCACGCGGGCATTGCCGTTGGTCATGTCGCGGCCCTTGGTGGGTCGGCCGAGGGGATCGTCGTCGCGGTTGCCGGCCTGGCCCTGCTGACTCGGCTTCTCGCCACCCTCGCCCTCGCCTTTCCCGTCGCCTTCCCCCTCGCCCTCGGCCATCTCCTGCATCTGCTTCTGCATGCCTTCGGCGCCGCGCTTGAGTCCGTCCAGGGCTCGGCCCTGGGCCTCGACCGCGTCGTCGTCCTTGCCCTGGCCGAGGGCGCCCTCGGCCTCGCGCATGGCCTCCTCGGCATCGGACAGGCCGTCCTCGCCCTGCATGCCGAGGTCCTTCATGCGGCGCTGCAGATCGTCCAGGCGCTCGCGAAGGGCCTGCTGGCGCTGACCGGCGCCGCCCTTCTGGCCCTCGCCCTTCTGACCCTGCTGTCCTTGTCCTTGCTGTCCTTGGCCCTGCTGTCCCTGTTGACCCTTCTGGCCTTCGCCCTGCTGGCCCGGCTGCCCGCGCTGCGGGCGCTGGCCCCGCTGACCCTGGCCCTGCTGTCCGCGCTTGTCCTGGCCGTCCTTGAAGGTCTCGTCGCGCAGGTCCTGCTGCTCGCGGGAGAGCTTGTCGAGCTCGTCGGCCTGCTTGCTCATCTCGCGGCTGTTGGGATCGGACTTGCCGCCGGGCTCCGCGGTCTGGAGATTCTCGAGGATCTCGCGGAGCTGGTCGAGGAGGCGCTGCGCCTCGGCGGTGTCGCCGCGCTTCATGGCTTCGGCCATGTCGTTCAGCATCTTGTCGAGGTCGTCCGGCGTCACCGTCTTGGCGTTCGCGTTCGGCGGGCTCTTCTCGGCCTGGGGCTTGCCGTCCTTGCGCTGGCGCTCGGCCATGCCCTTCATGAACTTGTCGAGGGCCTGTTTGAGGTCCTCCGTGAGCTTCTTGATCTCCTCGTCGGGCGCGTTGCGCTCGATCGCCTGCTTGAGGTTGTCCTGGGCGGCGCGGAGGCTCTTCTCCGCATCCGAGAGGTCGCCGTCCTCGATCTTCAGGGCCATCTCCCAGAGGAGGTCGGCCACCGCCATCAGGGCCTCGTCGCTCCGCGCGGCCTTCAGGCGGCGCGAGGCGGCCTTGAGCCCGAGGTAGACGCTGGCCTGGGGCGTGAAGGTGTCGGGCGCGATGAGCAGCGCGTCGACGGCGGTCTGGACCCGGACGCGGCTGTCGACGGGCGCGGTGATCAGGCGCCGGCGCTCCTCGGCCAGGGCGCGGGCCAGGGGTTGGGTGAAGACCCGCGCGGGCAGCGTCACCTCGGCGGTGGGCGTACGCCCCTCCTGACCGGCCTCGTCCTTCACCACCAGGGTCAGGCGCACGCGCGCGCCGGACCACGGATTGTCGGTGAGATCGACCAGGGTCTTGGTATCGCGCTCGCCGGTGGCGTCCGCCGGCAGGGCCAGGGCGATCCGCGGCGGCGGCACCAGGGCGCGGGTGTTGGCCAGGGGTTCCACCACCCCCTCGGCGGAGGCGATGCCGTAATCGTCCTTGGCGCGGTAGGTCAGGTTGAAGGTCCCGCGCGCGTTCACCTCGAGGGCACCGATGCGCTCCACCTCGGGGGGCGTGTCGGGAATCGTCTCGACGAGGAGGTGCTGCGTCGTGCCGCCCGCCGCGACGGTGAGGTCGGCGACACCGCCGGTGAGCTGGAACCGGTCCTCGCGCAGGTCCGCATGGGGCGGCTTGCCGGGCAGCGGCTTCAGACCGGCCTTCGGCGTCAGGACCGCCTCGCCCTGGCCGGCGATCCGGACGATCAGGGTCGCGTTCACCGGTGCGCGCAGGCGCTGCTGCTCGCCGTTCATCGTCACGACCAGGGGCGGCAGGCGGGTGTAGACGGGCGGATCGATCCAGCCGTCGACCCGGAAGGTCGGGCCGGGCGGTGGCGGCGCCTGCCAGTCGAAGGCGCCGAGGATGCGGGAGCGCCACTCGGCACCGGCCACGAACAGGCTCGCCACGGCCGCGACGATCAGGCCGGCCCGCAAGGCGAAGGGATCGCGCCGTGCCATGGCGGGCCGGGGCGGCGGCGGCTTCAGCTTGGCCACGGCCTCGGCCGCACGCGCCTGATGCAGCGCCCAGAGGGCGCGGGTCGCCGGGTCGGTGGTGCCGACCGCGAGGGTGTCCTCGATGGAGGAGGCGGGATTATGAGACAGCGTCCCGCCCCTGGCGGCGGCCGCGCGGTCGATCCGCGCGAGGGCCTCGCGGCGGGTGTCGCGCCGCAGGCCGGTCAGCGGCAGGAGCGCGGCGACGAACGCCAGGGCGAAGAGCAGAAGGCCAACGATCCGGCCCAGGGGCGGCAGGTCGAGCCAGAGCCCGAGCCAGGACAAGGCGAGGAAAGCCAGGATCAGCCCGAGGCCACGCCACAGGATCGGCCAGGCCCGCTCCCAGAGGCCGGCCGCCTGCGAGCGGGTGACCAGCCGGTCAAGCCGCTGGCGCAGCACCGGACCGCCGGTGCCCTGCTCTGGCCCGCTGCTCGTGGAGGTCGCCGGGTCGGCCTCGCCCATCGTGTCTGGCTCCTCGCGCGTCGCATCGGCGTCGCGCCTTCCCCGCAAGGCTAGCATGGTGGAGGCGCCGCGCGACGGGGTCAAATCATCCCAGGTGGCGGGGAAGGGCGCCGAGCCAATCCCGTCCGCGATCTGAACCCTCGGCGTCTCTCGCGTGTTGCCGCCTTGCGTTCAATGCGTGAGAAGGATGCCCGCCATGGTCGATGTGAAGCCCCTCGTCGAGGCTCTGGTGCATGCGCGCCGCGGCCGTCTGGCCGCCGGTGCGGCCCTCGGCGGCCTCGCCCTGGTGGCGGGCCTCGCCGCCCGGGCCCTGCGCACGCCGACCACGCCCGAGGGGGCCGCGGCGCCGGCCGCGCCCGCCGTCGGCGAGGACGAGGCCCGGCTCATGCTCCGCGCCATGGTGGCGGCGACCCTGGCCGACGGGATGATCGACAAGGACGAGCGACAGCGCCTCGATGCGGCGGTCCAGGCTTCCGGCCTCGCCAGGGACGGGGCCGCCTGGTTGGAGGCGGAGATCGCCGATCCGGCCGACCTCGACACCATCGCGGATGCGGTGAACACGCCCGAGCAGGCGACGCGGATCTATTCGGCGGTGCGCCTCTCCGTCCTGGCGGATACGCTGCAGGAGCGCGAATTTCTCAAGCGCCTCGCCGAGGCCCTGGACGTTCCGGGCGAGGCGGTCGACCGGATCGAGGGCGAACTCGCCGCCTGACGCTCACGCCTGCGGGCTCAGCCAGTCCGGCATCCGGTCGAGGGCGATCAGGTCCTCGTAGCTCTGGCGCGGACGCACGATGGCGGCGTCCGCGCCGCGCACCAGCACCTCCGGCACGAGGAGGCGGGAATTGTAGGTGCCGGCCTGCACCGCCCCATAGGCGCCGGCGCTCATCACGGCGATGAGGTCGCCCGGGGCGACCTCGGGCATCTCCCGGGCGAGGGCGATGTAATCGCCGCTCTCGCAGACCGGCCCCACCACGTCGGCCACGAGGCGCGGCGTCTCGGCCGTGGGTTCCCGAACCGGCCGCAGGCCGTGATAGGCCTCGTACAGGGTCGGGCGGATCAGGTCGTTCATCGCCGCATCGACGATGACGAAGGTCCGCCCCTCGGTGCGCTTCACGTAGATCACGCGGGTGACCAGGATGCCGGCATTGCCGGCGATCATCCGGCCGATCTCGAAGACCGGACGCAGGCCCAGCGGCGCGAAATGCGGACGCAGGATCGCCGACAGGGCCGCCGGCTCCGGCGGCGGCGCGTTGTCGTCGCGGTAGGGGATGCCGAGGCCGCCGCCGAAATCGATGTGGTGGAGCGGATGCCCCTCCGCCATCAGGTCGCGGGCCAGGCCGGCCAGGAGGCCGGCGGCGTGGTCGAAGGGAGCCAGGTCGGTGATCTGGCTGCCGATATGCATGTCGACGCCGGAAATCGCGAGGCCCGGCAGGGTCGCCGCGTGGGCGTAGACCGCCCGGGCCCGGCTGATCGGGATGCCGAACTTGTTCTCGGACTTGCCGGTCGAGATCTTGGCGTGAGTGCCGGCATCGACGTCGGGATTGACCCGGATGGAGATCGGCGCCGTCAAACCGAGGCTCGATGCCACCGCGGAGAGCTGGGCCAGTTCCGGCTCGCTCTCGACGTTGAAGCAGAAGATGCCGGCCTTCAGGGCGGCAGCCATCTCGACCTGGGTCTTGCCGACGCCGGAGAAGACGATGCGCTGCGGATCGACGCCCGCCGCCAGCGCCCGGCGCAGCTCACCCTCGGAGACGATGTCCATGCCGGCCCCGAGGCGGGCCAGGGTGGCCAGCACGGCCTGGTTCGAATTCGCCTTCATGGCGAAGCACACGAGGGCGTCGTCCTCGCCGAAGGCCTTGGCGAAGACCGCGTAGTGGCGCTCCAGCGTCGCGGTCGCGTAGCAGTAGAACGGCGTCCCCACCGTCTCGGCGAGGGCGGTCAGGTCGACATCCTCCGCCTGGAGCCGACCGTCACGATAGTGGAAGTGGTGCATCGGCCTGCCTGCGGGCATCCCGCCCGGGAATTGCGGGCCCCGCGCGCGGCGCGACCGGGCGGGCGCGCCTTCCCGCACGAAGCTGGGAAATGGGCTCTGGTGATCCGCTTCTACAGCAGCGGGTCGAGCAGGAAAGGCTCCTTGGGCACGACGTAGCCGCGCTTGGCGCCGCGCGTCGTCTTCACCGGCGCCTCGGCGCCCGAGCCCGGCACCGCCAGGGTGTCGAGTTCGTCACCGGCGCGGACCGCATCCGGCTCCGGCGTCGCCGCTTCCCCGCCGAGGCCGACGCTCTGGGGCAGCGCGCGCGGGCTCGCGACGCCGGGCAGGCCGGGCCGCGCCACCGAGCGCGCGGCGGCGGTGCCGGGCGGCGGCTCGAGGGCGCCGCGCCGGCCACAGGCCGAAGCGGACAGCGCGATGAGGCCGATCGCGGCGATCGTCGGCAGGGGGCGGGAACGGAGGAACATCAACGCTTGCGGTCCGGAACGCGGTGGCGGACAGCATAGCCGCTGCGGCTCGGCGATGCGAGCGAAACGGCTACGCTGTCCCGCGCGGCGTCGGGCGGGGCTCAGCCCTTCTTCTTGCCGTCCGTCTTCTGGTAGACGTCGATGGCGCGACGGCAGTTCTCCGAGAGCTTGGTCCAGTTGGTCTGGAAGCACTTGTCGAGGGCCGGATCATCGGTGGCGAGGTTACCGCAATAGGTCAGGTAGTCGCCGGTGCAGTACTTCTTCAGGGTTTCATTGCCGCGCTTCGTCTGCGGGGCGGTCGTGGCCCCTTGCGGCTGCGCTGCGGGCTGAGCGATCGCCGGTGCGGTGGAGACCGTGGCGGCGAGGAGGAAGGCAAGCGACGTGAGCTTAAGGGCCATAGGGGGGCGCGGTCCGTCTCAAGAAACAGGGGAATGGGCGATCCGATGAAGCGCCGAGATGGTCGAAACATGGCGCGCGGATGGTCGCCGCGTGGTCAGGCCGCTTTCTACGCCGCGTTTTCCCGTCCGTGCAACGCCCGCGGCGTTTTCCCGCGCACATGACGCGCCGGGTTCGGCCCGCGAGCGGCATTCAGTTGGAGCGCGCCGGAATCGCGTACGCCGAGACGGGCGGAAGCCGGTCGCGCTGCATCAGGCTGTCGGCCACGTCGGAGATCCGGCGGCGCAGATCAGCGGCCTCGCCCTCGCGGCGCGCCATCACTTCGGCCAGGGCTGTCTCGGCCGCATTCAGGCTGGCCCTGAGGGTCTCGCGCTCGGCGACCAGGGCCGCGGTCAGGTCGGGGACCTCGGACCCGGTGGCGGCGGGAGCGCCGGCCGGGTCCGGCGGGACCTGGGCGGACCGCGCGGCGATGAGGTCGTCGAGCACCTCCTGGTGTGCCTGCTCGAGCACCTGCAGGGTGGCGAGGCCCAGCGCGGTCTCCTGGCGCGCCGCTTCCAGATCGCGCTCCACGCCGCCGAGGGTGGTGCGGGTCGCGGCCAGGGCGGCTTCGCGCTCGCTCAAGGTCGCGTCGCGGGCCTCGACCGTGCGGGTGAGGGCGGCGGCCTCCATGGTCCGGGCCCCGATGGCGGCGAGATCGGCGTGGCGATGGGCCTTCACGGCCTCGACCTGACGCTCCAGGCGGCGCTGGGCCACGGCGAACTGCGCCCGCAGGTAGTCCTTCTCGGCAGCGACTTCCGAGAGCGAGAGGGGCAGGCGCGCCTCGATGCGGCGCTCCGACAGGCGGGCGGCCCGGGCATTCACGGCGGGCAGAATCAACAGGGCGCACAGGCTCGCGGCCAGGAAGCCGAGCGCGAAGATCATCACGGTTTCGATCACGCGGAAACGCTCGCTCAACATGCCGTGGACGACAATGACGACGGAGCTGGCCGTCGACCCTCGTCGGCTTGTTTAGCCCATGTCCCCCCGGGATGGGCAAGACGCGCGGGGACACACCCCGGTCGTCCTGCGAATCAGAAGGGATTCCAGGTCGGCTTCGACGTGAACTTGAGATAACCGATGTTGATGCCCAGCCGGGCGCCGACGCCGGTGCGGATCGGCACCACGACGATGTCGTCGGCGGTCACCGCCGTCATCCCGAAGCCGCCGACGAGGTAGGCGGAGCCGTCGACGCCGCCGAAGCGGCGGTAGAGGCCCGACACGGCCGGCAGGTTGTAGACCAGCATCATGGTGCGGTCGCCGTCGCCGCCGACGTCGAAGCCGATGGAGGGGCCCTGCCAGTAGATCCGCCGTTGCCCGGCATTGCGCGTGTAGAGCGTCCCCTCGCCGTAGCGAACGCCGCCCACGATGGCGCCGGAGGCTTCCTGGCCGAGGATGTAGCCGTTGGGCTCGCCCCAGCGCCGGGTCGCCTCCTCCACCAGCTGGGCGAGGCCGCGCGACATCGAGCCGAAGAAGCGATGGCCGTTGTCGACCAGCTCCTCGGGACGGAACTTGCCGGGCGCTCCGTCGCTCACCGCGAGGGCGCGGGACGAGACGCCGAGGAGGAGGGCGCCCGCCAGCGCACCGACGACGGTGCGCCGGGTCGCAGGTGCGTGCGATGGGCGGGCGCGGACGGCCCGATGGTTCGACGTCATGCCTCGTCCCTCCTGTCTGCCGACATCCGCCCGAGGGCGCTATCGTCTTGCTAACCGAGACCGCGCTATGGACCGGGCTGTCATCCGAGAGACCGTTCCGGCCGGGGCCGGTGCGCCTCGATACGCGGCGATCATGATGCGAAACAAAGCAACATGTGGTTAACGCGCCGTCACCTGCTTCGCGTCGCCGCGGCCGGTGGGCTGCACGCCGCCGGCGCCCGCGCCGCGACCCTGCCTCGCCTGCCCGCGGGCCGCATCGCCCTCGGGGGGTTCGATGCCGTCAGCTATTTCCTCGACGGTCCCGAAGCCGGCAGAGCCGCCTACGAGATCCTCTGGGACCGGCTGACGTGGCGCTTCGCGCGGGCGGCGAACCGGGAGGCCTTCCGCGGCGACCCTGCCGCCTACGCGCCACGCCTCGGCGGCTTCGATCCGATCGGCGTCCTCGCCGGCCGCCTCGTGGACGCCGATCCCCTGATCTATGCGCGCCTGCCCGGCCCGGACGGGATCGACCGGCTCTACCTCTGCCGCAGCAACGCGCACCGGTTGCGCCTCATCGCGGAGCCGCATCTCGCCGCCGAGGCGGAGCTGCGCTGGCCGACGCTGAAGGATCAGATCGAGCGGGATTTCCCGGAATGAGGGCGCCCGGCGCTCAGATCCGGTGCGCGTCCTGCGGCGCGTGCCGGTCGGCGGGACGGGTGGACGGGCTGCGCTCGGGCAGGACGAGATTGGCCGCATAGCTCGCGTCGCCCAGGGCGGCGAAGGGACCGTTGCGGTAGTTCCGCGTATAATGCCCGTAGGTCATCGGCCGGCCGGCCGGCGCCACGACGCAGCCACCCGCCACCGTGAGGATGTGGTCGCCGGCCGCCGTATCCCATTCCATGGTCGGACCGCAGCGGACGTAGATGTCGGCCTCGCCGGCGGCGATCAGGCAGAACTTCAGGGCGGAGGCCGCCGACCGGGTCGAGCCCACCCGGAGCGCGCCGAGGCAGGTCTCGGTCTCGATGTCGCCGTGCCGGTTGCTGCGCAGGGCCACCAGCCCCTGGTCCGGCCGCGGCCGCACCGCGATCGGCAGGCGCGCGCCGAGATGTCCGTTCCGGATCTCCGCTTCGAACGCCTGGCCGCCTGCGCCCCAGACCCGGCCGAGGCCGGGGGCGGCCAGAGCGGCGGCGATCGGACGGTCGCCCGCGATCAGCCCGATATTGACACTGTACTCCGCGTTGCCGGCGAGGAAGTCCCGGGTGCCGTCGAGGGGATCCACCAGGAAGAACAGCGGCGCCGGGGGCTGGTCGTAGGACGATTCCTCGGCGATCACGGGAATGCCCGGCCAAGCCCTGGCGAGTTCCGCAAGGATGAAGGCCTCGGATTCGGAATCCGCCTGGCTCGCCGGCGAACCGTCGGGCTTGAGCACGTGCGGACAGTCGCCCCCGTGGTGCCGCTTCAGGATCTCGCCCGCCCGGCAGGCAATTTCCATCAGGGTCGCCGCAATACGGTCGCGCGTCGGCGCATCGATCGACATGATACCGGTCATGATGCCCGCGCCACCGGCCCTTGTCGACCCGGATCGCGATCCGTCCGGGTGCTTTTCAAAGCTTCCGGCGCCGTCTATCGGTGCCGTTCACGACCGGACGCGGCCCCGAAACGCCTGCGCGGAGCGCACCATGACCCCCCTCAATCTCGACGCCCTCGATCTGTCCGCCCTCCTGTGCTCACGGGTCTGCCACGACGTGATCAGCCCCGTTGGCGCGATCGTGAACGGGTTGGAGGTCCTGGAGGACGAGAGCGACACCTCCATGCGGGAATTCGCCCTGGAGCTCATCGCCAAGAGCGCGCGTCAGGCCTCGGCCCGCCTGCAATTCGCCCGCATCGCCTTCGGGGCCGCCGGCTCGGCGGGCGCCTCCATCGACCTCGCCGACGCCGAGAAGGTGTCGCGGGGGATGTTCGCCGACGACAAGACGCAGCTCGCCTGGAGCGCGCCGCAGGCGCTCTACCCGAAGAACAAGGTCAAGCTCCTGCTCAACCTCGTGATGATCGCCCAGAGCGCGATCCCGCGCGGCGGTCTCATCGACGTGGTGGTGCAGGGCGACGGCGAAGCTCCGACCCTGACCCTCAAGAGCAAGGGTTCCCACGCCCGGATCCCCGCCCACGTGGAGCAGATGATCGCCGGCACGCCCGAGAACGGCACCGTGGACGCCCACGGCATCCTGCCGTTCTATGCCGGCCTCGTCGCCCGCGCCGCGGCCATGGACGTGCGCTTCGCGATCGAGGGCGACACCGTGACCATCACGGCGACCGCCACGGCCGCCGCGATGCCCGAGGCGCCCGCCACGGCTCCCGCGGATCCGGAAGCCGATCGCCCGTCGGATTCGGAGCCGCCGGAGACGGCGCTGGCCTGACGCGCGGCGAGTTTCGGCCCATCGGCGGGAGATCGACAAATATTGTCGCGGTCTCCCGCTTTGTCGTTCGGGGTGAAACCCTTCCCTAACCGGTTAGGGGGCAAGGTCGGTCCTGCACAGACTGTAGTGCGCGTATGGACTGAGTACCCCTCATGGACGACTTGTTGCGTGAGTTCCTGACCGAGAGTGCCGAGCACCTCGACACGGTCGATGCCGAGCTCGTCCGGTTCGAACAGGATCCGAACAATCAGACGATCCTGCGGAACATCTTCCGCCTCGTTCATACCATCAAGGGCACCTGCGGGTTCCTCGGCCTTCCGCGCCTCGAAGCCCTGGCGCACGCCGCCGAGACCCTGATGGGCCAGTTCCGCGACGGCATGCCGGTCACCGGCCCCGCGGTCAGCCTCATCCTCGTCACCCTCGACCGCCTCAAGGCGATCCTGGGCGACCTCGAGGCCACCGGGTCCGAGCCGGCCGGCAGCGACGACGATCTCATCGGCGCCCTGGAGGAGATGGCCTCCGCCCCGATCGCCCCCGTCGCCCCCGCGCCCGTCGCGGAGATCACGCTGCCCGATCCGGTCCTGCGCGAGCTGAAGCCCGGCGAGGTCAGCCTCGAGGACCTCGAGCGCGCCTTCATGGAGGCGGAAGGGCCCGATCCGTTCGACGCGTCCGTCGCCTCCGCGCCGGAACCGGTCGCCGCGGCCCCCGAGCCGGTGCGCGAGGCACCCGCCCCGATGCCGGTGAAGGCCGCAGAGGCGCCCGCGAAAGCCGCCGACGCGCCCGCCGCGTCCGACGGCGAGGGGGGCATCGCAAAGGTCCAGACCATTCGCGTCAACGTCGACACCCTCGAACACCTGATGACGATGGTGTCCGAGCTGGTGCTGACCCGCAACCAGCTCCTCGAGATCGCCCGCCGGCACGACGACTCGACCTACAAGGTTCCGCTCCAGCGCCTGAGCCACGTGACGGCCGAGCTGCAGGAAGGCGTCATGAAGACGCGCATGCAGCCCATCGGCAACGCCTGGCAGAAGCTGCCCCGCGTGGTGCGCGACCTGTCGTCGGAACTCGGCAAGCAGATCGAGCTCGTGATGAGCGGCGCCGAGACCGAACTCGACCGCCAGGTGCTCGAGGTCATCAAGGACCCGCTCACCCACATGGTGCGCAACTCGGCCGATCACGGCATCGAGTCGGCCGCCGACCGCAAGGCCTCCGGCAAGCCGCTGCGCGGCACGATCCGCCTCTCCGCCTATCACGAGGGCGGCACGATCACGATTGAGATCGCCGACGACGGCAAGGGCCTCGATCTCGCCGCCATCCGCCGCAAGGCCGTAGAGCGCAAGGTCGCCAGCCAGGCGGAAGTCGAGCGGATGACCGACGCCCAGGTGGCGAAGTTCATCTTCCATCCTGGCTTCTCCACCGCCGCCGCCATCACCTCGGTCTCCGGCCGCGGCGTCGGCATGGACGTGGTGAAGACGAACATCGAGCTCATCGGCGGTGTCATCGACATCAACACGCAGCTCGGCCGCGGCACCACCTTCACCATCAAGATCCCGCTCACCCTGGCGATCATCGCCGCCCTCATCGTCAAGGCGGGTGAGCAGCGCTTCGCGGTCCCGCAGGTGGCGGTGCTCGAACTGGTGCGGGTCGACAAGGCGACGGCGCAGAAGGTGGAGCGCATCAACGGCTCGCCGGTGCTGCGCCTGCGCGAGCGCCTCCTGCCGATCGTCACCCTTACGGGCGTCCTCGGCCAGGACCAGGCCGCCGACGCCGTGGATTCCGGCTTCGTGGTGGTCGCCCAGGTCGGGCGCCAGCGCTTCGGCATCCTCGTCGACGAGGTCTTCCACACGGAGGAGATCGTCGTGAAGCCGATGTCCTCCAAGCTGCGTCACCTGCCGCTGTTCGCCGGCAACACCATCCTGGGCGACGGCGCCGTGGTGCTGATCGTCGATCCGAACGGCATCGCCCAGCAGGTCAGCCAGGGCTCGCAGACCGGCGCCATCCCGGTCGAGGCCGAGGTCGAGGAGGTCGAGGCCGCCGACGCCAAGGCGACGCTCCTCGTCTTCAAGGGCGGCGCCGGCAGCTACAAGGCGGTGCCGCTCTCGCTGGTCACCCGCCTGGAAGAGATCGAATCGGCCAAGGTCGAGTGGGTCGGCGGCCGTCCGCTGATCCAGTACCGCGGCCGCCTGATGCCGCTGGTGCCGGCCGACCCGTCGATCGAGATCCGCACCTCCGGCACCCAGGCCCTCGTGGTCTTCTCCGACGGCGAGCGCGCCATGGGCCTCGTGGTCGACGAGATCGTCGACATCGTCGAGGAGCGTCTCGACGTCGAGATCTCGGCCGACCGCTCGGACCTCATCGGCTCCGCCGTCCTGCGCGGCCGCGCCACCGAGATCATCAACATCGCCCACTTCCTGCCGCTCGCCTACGACGACTGGGCGCGGGGCCCCAAGAAGACGGTCAAGCGCAGCTCGACGCTCCTCCTCGTCGACGACTCCGCCTTCTTCCGCGAGATGCTGAGCCCGGTCCTGAAGGCCGCCGGCTACAGCGTGGTCACCGCGGCCAGTGCCGATGAGGCGGTGGCGGCCCTGCTCTCCAACGGGCGGATCGACGTGGTGGTGTGCGACCTCGAGATGCCGGGCCGCAGCGGCTTCGACCTCGTGGGCGCCATGCGCAAGGTGGAGGGCCGCGTCGCCGGGCTTCCCGTCATCGGCCTCTCCGGCACTATCGGGACCGAGGCCATCGAGCGGGCACGGACCCTCGGCATCGCCGACCTGGTGGCGAAGTTCGACCGCAGCGGCCTGATCTCGGCCCTGGCCGAGCTCGACGTCGCCAGCCTCGCCGTCGCCGCCTGACCGGCCCGCCCCCTTCGGAGTCCACGCCCATGATGCAGGCCGCCAACACCAACGCCGCGGAAACCGTCGGCACCCACGACTTCGTCACCGTGTTCGTCGGCGAGACCATGTTCGGTCTCGCCATCGACCGGGTCCACGACGTCTTCATCCCGGCCGGCGTGACGCCGGTGCCGCTCGCCCCGCCCGAGATCGTCGGGCTCCTGAACCTGCGCGGCCGCGTCGTCACCGCCCTGTGCCTGCGCCGGCGCCTCAGCATGGCGCCCCGCACCGGGGACGGCGCCCAGATGGCGATCGGCCTCGAGCAGGGTGGCGAGACCTTCGCCCTCATCGTCGACGGCGTCGGCGAGGTACTCAAGCTCGGGGCCGAGACCCACGAGCCGGTGCCGATCAACCTCGATGCCCGCTGGCGCGACCTCACGCTCGGCGTCCACCGTCTCGACGGCCGCCTCCTCGTCATCCTCGACGTCGATGCGCTCCTCGCCTTCGGGACGAACGCCCGCACCGCCGGCGCGGCCTGAGCCCGAGCCAGGAGAAGGACCCGATGAAAACCTGCCTCATCGTCGACGACTCCGCCGTCATCCGGAAGGTGGCGCGCCGCATTTTCGAGACCATGAACTTCGAGGTCGGCGAGGCCGAGGACGGCGAGAAGGCCCTCAGCGCCTGCGGCAAGACCATGCCGGACGCGATCCTGCTCGACTGGAACATGCCGACCATGGACGGCTACGACTTCCTGCGCGCCCTGCGCAAGACGCCGGGCGGCGAGAAGCCCAAGGTCCTGTTCTGCACCACGGAGAACGACGTCGGCGCCATCGCCCGTGCCCTCCATGCGGGCGCCGACGAGTACATCATGAAGCCGTTCGACCGCGACATCGTCACGGCGAAGCTCGCGCAGGTCGGCTTCGCCACCGAAGCCGACGCGGCCTGACGCGGACCTGGACCGGGCATTCCGCCCCGTCCGGGGCCAGTTCCCACCCCGACTGTTCCTCCGCGTCGCTTACAGCGTGAATTCATGATGGCCGCCACCGCACCGACCTTCGCGTCGACCCATGCCGCGCCGCCGCCGCTCGCGGGGCAGCGGGTCCGGGTTCTGATCGCAGACGATTCGGCGGTGGTGCGCGGGCTGGTCGCCCGCTGGATCGGCGAAGCCGGCCACGAGGTCGTCGCCACGGCGGCCAACGGCCGGATCGCCCTGGAGGCGATGGCGCGCCACGACCCCGACGTCATCCTCCTCGACATCGACATGCCGGAACTCGACGGCACCCAGGCGCTGCCGCTGCTGCTCGCCAAGAGCCCCGGCGTCCAGGTCATCATGATGTCGACCCTGACCACCCGCAACGCCGACATCTCCCTGCGCTGTCTCGCCCTCGGGGCCGTGGACTACATCCCGAAGCCCGAGAGCAACCGGGGCGTGACCACCTCGGACGCCTTCCGCACCGACCTGATCGAGCGGGTGCGCCTCTTCGGCTCCGCCCGGGCGCGCAAGCGCGGCGCCTCCGGCGCGCCGATCCCCGTCTCTCCCGGGTCGCACGCGCCCGCACCGGTCTCGGCCCTGCGTCCGACCGCCCCCCTGGTGCTGCGGCCGAAGGCCCGCACCGGCGTCGCGCCCCGCGTCCTGCTCATCGGCGCCTCCACCGGCGGGCCCCGCGCGGTGGGCGAGGTGCTGGAGAAGATCGGCAGCGCCACGCTCCGTCAGTTCCCGGTCCTCATCGTCCAGCACATGCCGCCGGTCTTCACCGCGGTCTTCGCCGAGCATCTCGGCGTCCGCACCGGCCTGCCGGCCGCCGAGGGCAAGGCCGACGAGCGCCTGCAGCCGGGCCGGATCTACGTGGCGCCGGGCGGACGGCACATGGGCCTGGGCGGAAGCCGCCAGGACGTGACCATCCGCCTGCATGACGGGCCCGTGGTGAATTTCTGCCGGCCCGCCGTGGACGTGCTGTTCCAGGATGCCGCCGCGATCTTCGGCGCCGCGGCCCTCGCGGTCGTCCTCACCGGCATGGGCTCGGACGGGACGGGCGGGGCCCGCGCGCTGACGGAGGCCGGGGCGGCGGTGCTCGCCCAGGACGAGGCGACCAGCACGGTCTGGGGCATGCCCGGCAGCATCGCCAAGGCGGGACTCGCCCAGGCGATCCTGCCTCTGGGCGAGATCGGCCCGGCGCTGCGCAATCTTCTGACGGGGCAGGGCGCATGACCGACGTCGAGTTCGATTTCCTGCGCGCCTACCTCAAGACCCGCTCCGGCCTCGCGCTCAGCGGAGAGAAGCGCTACCTCGTCGAGAGCCGCCTCGGTCCGATCTGCCGGCGCTTCAACCTCGCCGATCTCGGGGCGCTGGTGAACGCCCTGAAGGGCGGCCGCGACCTCGCGATGGAGCGGGCCGTGGTCGAGGCGATGACCACCAACGAGACCTTCTTCTTTCGCGACCGAACGCCGTTCGACCTGTTCCGCGACGTGCTGCTCCCCGAGGCCATGGCTCGCCGGGCCGTGCAGCGCCGCCTGCGGATCTGGTGCGCCGCCGCCTCCACCGGCCAGGAACCCTATTCCCTGGCGATGATGCTGCAGGACGCCGCCCCGCGCCTCGCCGGCTGGACCGTCGACCTCGTCGGCACCGACCTGTCGACCGAGGTACTCGAGAAGGCGAAGGCCGGGCTCTACAGCCATTTCGAGGTGCAGCGCGGCCTGCCCGTGCAGTCGCTCATCAAGCACTTCGAGCAGGTCGGCGAGCAGTGGCGCATCTCGGCCAGCCTGCGGCAGATGGTGGATTACCGCCCGCTGAACCTGCTGCAGCCCTTCGATTCGCTGGGGACGTTCGACATCATCTACTGCCGCAACGTGCTGATCTATTTCGATGCGCCGACCAAGGGCGACGTGCTGGCCCGCCTCAGCGGCAGCCTGGCCGCCGACGGTGCCCTGCTGCTCGGCGCCGCCGAGACGGTGATCGGCCTGACCGAGAAGCTCGTCCCGAACACCAAGCACCGGGGCCTGTACAACCAGGCCGCCGCGTCCCTCGCACCGCAGGCTCGGCCGCTGCCGGTGCTCAACCCTGCCGCCGTGGCGGTCGCGCCGGCCTTGGCCGTCGCCCCGGCGTTGCGCCGGGTGGTCGGCCTCTGAGCGGCATCCGACGGATCGTGGCGCGGGCGCAGGCCCGCGCCATCTGCGCTTGGTCGGTCGACGCCGCGCGGGGGAGGGGACGACGGGTGTCCGCACGAACAAAAAAGGCCCCGCTCGCGCGGGGCCGTTTCGTCGTCCGACCGGTGGTTCAGACGGCGATCCGCTCTTCGCCCTCGTTGGGCTCGCGCAGCACGTAGCCGCGACCCCAGACGGTCTCGATGTAGTTCTTGCCCTGGCTGGCATTGGCGAGCTTCTTGCGCAGCTTGCAGATGAAGACGTCGATGATCTTCAGCTCGGGCTCGTCCATGCCGCCGTAGAGGTGGTT
>NZ_JCBANU010000013.1:0-135342 GCF_059816145.1 Methylobacterium sp. 001424705
GGCCCCGCGCATGCGGCGCCTGCGCGGGGCCACCCGCGACGCGTTCGGGCTGTGGCGCCACCGCCTCCTGTTCCTCGTCGGCGGCATCGGCGTCGGGCTCGCCGCCGTCCTGATGGCGGGTCTCGCCGATGCCGCCCAGGGCGCGTTCCGGCAGGTGCTCGGCGTCTCGCCCCTGGTGGCCCTCGCCCTGACGCCCTTCGGCTTCGCCCTCTGCGCCTGGCTCGCCCGCGAGGTCTTCCCGAACGCCCAGGGATCCGGCATCCCCCAGGTGATCGCGGCGCGCCAGACCGGCCATCTCGCCCTTCGCCGGGCCCTCGTCTCCCTCCGGGTCGCGGCGGGCAAGATCGTGGTGATGAGCCTCGGCCTGCTGTTCGGCGCCTCCACCGGGCGCGAGGGGCCGACGGTGCAGGTCGGGGCCGCGATCATGGCGGCCGCCGGCCACCTCACGCCTGAACGCGTGCCGGGGCTGATCCTCGCCGGCGGTGCGGCCGGGGTGGCGGCAGCCTTCAACACCCCGCTCGCCGGCATCGTGTTCGGGATCGAGGAACTCGGCCGGGCCTACGAGGCCCGCACCGGCGGACTGATCGTCGCCGCCATCGTGGCGGCCGGGCTCACCGCCATGGCGCTCACCGGCAACTACACCTATTTCGGCACGTCGAGCGCCACCCTGCCGTTCGGGCCGGGCTGGATCGCCGTGCCGGTGATCGGGGCGCTGGGGGGGCTGGCCGGCGGCGGGTTCGCCCGCATCGTGATCCTGTTCGCCCGCGGCCTGCCCGGGCGTCTCGGGGCCGCCATCGCCGCCCGTCCCGTCGCCTTCGCGGCGGCCTGCGGTCTCGGGGTCGCCCTGTGCGGCCTCGCCTCGGGCGGAACGATCTACGGCACCGGCTACGAGGAGGCGCGCGCCCTCCTGCACGGCACCGCGGCGTCCCATCCGGACTTCGCGCCCCTCAAGTTCGCCGCGTCGCTGCTCTCGGCGATCAGCGGCATTCCCGGCGGCCTGTTCGCGCCCTCCCTCAGCGTCGGGGCCGGCCTCGGCGCCGCCATGCAGGGCTGGTTCTCCGGCGTGCCGGTGGCCGCCCTCGTGCTCCTCGGCATGGTCGCCTACCTGACGGGAGCCCTGCAGGCACCGATCACCGCCTTCGTCATCGTCACCGAGATGACCCAGGACCACGCCCTGATGATCCCCCTCATGGTGGTGGCGCTCATCGCCGACGCCGTCTCGAAGGCGGTCTGCCGCGAGGGGCTCTATCATGCCCTGGCGCACATCCTCCTGGAGCGTGCCGGAACCGAGGCCCGCCCGGCCGGGCCGGCGCCCCCCGGACACGCCGCGCAAAACAGCCGAGCTTGAGCGGAACGCTTGCGTCCCCAGGTGGTTATCGGTCGGTTCCGCGAGCTGGAGTGTTGCGCATGACCCTGTTGAAATGGGCCCTCATCTGTTTCGTGATCTCCCTCATCGCGGGCGGCCTCGGCTTCACCGGAATCGCTTCGGGCGCCGGCTCCCTGGCCCGGATCCTGTTCGGCCTGTTCTTGGTTGTGGCCATCGTCATCGTGGTCGTCGCCTTCGCCATCGGGCAGGCGGTGTTCTAGGGCGGCGTCCGTGGCCGGCCGGATCGCCCTCGTCACCGGCGCCACCTCCGGGATCGGCACCGAGACAGCGCTCGGGCTGGCCCGGGCGGGGTTCCGGGTCGGGCTCGTGGGCCGGGATGCCGGCCGCACCGGCCGCACGGCCGAGCAGATCCGTGGAGCGGTGCCGGGAGCCCGGGTCGACGGCTTCGTCGCCGACCTGTCGAGCCAGGCCGAGATCCGCCGCCTCGCCGCGGAGGTCCGGGCGCTCTATCCGCGCCTCGACGTGCTGGTGAACAACGCCGGGGCGATCTTCGACCGCTACGCCACCACGACGGATGGCATCGAGCGGACCTGGGCGCTGGATCACCTCGCCTATCTCCAGCTCAGCCTCGCCCTCCTCGATCACCTGAAGGCCGGTGCGCCGGCCCGCATCGTCAACGTGGCCTCGACGGCGCATCGGCGTGGTCGCATCGCCTTCGACGATATCGGCCATGCGCGGCGCTACAGCGCGATCGCCGCCTATTCCCAGGCCAAACTCGGCAACGTGCTGTTCAGTGCGGCCCTGGCACGGCGGCTCGCAGGCACCGGCGTCACCAGCAACGCTCTCCATCCCGGCGTCATCGCCAGCGGCTTCGCGTCGGAGACCGGCGGTTGGTTCGGCCTCGGCTGGCGTCTGATCCGCCCGTTCATGACGAAGCCCGCGGACGGCGCGGCGACCTCCCTGTACCTCGCCACCGCGCCCGCGGTCGAAGGCCGCACGGGTCTCTATTTCGACCGGTGCGCGCCGGTGGCGCCCTCGGCCCGAGGCCGGGACACGGCGCTTCAGGAACGGGTCTGGGCCTTCAGCCTGGCGCAGCTCGGCCTGGCGGATCCGACCGGCAGCTGACGGCGAAGGCCGCCCTCACTCCCGACGACAGGGGTGTCTGAAATCGTTTTCATGCACTGGGCGCATGCCCGCTCCCTCACGGAAGCAATTGCATGGTGCGGTGCGAGATGGCATCTGATCGCCATGCACCGCGGCGATGGCGTCGCCGCGGTGTGCCCTTCTTGGGCGTTTCCTCCCTAGACTTCGGGCCGCTCCCTCACCGGGGCGGCCTTTTTTTCTGTCCAGTGGAAGGGCGTTCTATCCGCCCCGGGACGCGCCGACAAGCACAATTGTGCGCAATCGCACCTCGAGACGCAGACATTATTCTGCGCCGCTCCCGGGAGACGACGCAGGATCGTCCGCGTCAGGCGGCCGGGGCGTCCGCCAGGAAGGCGCCGGACAGGGCCTGGGCGATCAGCGCCCGCGTCTCGGCGACTCCGTAGAGGGCGATGAACGAGCCGAATCGCGGGCCGCGCGCCTCACCGAACAGCACGTTGTAGATCGTGGTGAACCAGGCCTGCGACACACCGGGGCGCCCGTCCGGGCTCTTGGCCTTGCCGGACAGGTCCGGGAAGTGCCGGCGTCCGACCTCGTAGACCACCGCCTGCAGGCCCTCCGGATCGACGGAGCCCTCGTGCGCCGCGAGGGTCTGCGCGAGATCCTCCAGGGCCGCCCGCTCCGCCTCGGTGGCCGCCCGGTAGGTCTTGGCCGGACGCACCAGATCGCGGAAGTAGGCCAGCGCGTGGCCGACGAGGCGGGCGAGGACGGGGTGGGTCTCCGGCCCCACATCCGGGTCGTAGCGGCGGATGAAGCCCCACAGCACGGCCGGGTCCTCGGTGTTGGCCACCGCCGCGAGGTTGAGGAGCATGGCGAAGGTGAGGGCCCCCCCCTTGCCGACCGCCTCGGCCGCCGGCGGATGCCCGGCATGCAGGTGCCAGACCGGGTTGCCGAGCTTCTGGACCGGCTCCTGGCCCGGGAACTTCTCCAGGAAGCTCAGATAGTCGTCGACCTGGCGCGGGATCATCTCGACGAACAGGCGCTTGGCCTCGCGCGGCTTGTTGTACATGAACAGCGCCAGGCTGTCGGCCGTGCCGTAGACGAGCCACTCGTCGATCGAGAGGCCGTTGCCCTTCGACTTCGAGATCTTCTTGCCGTCCTTGTCGAGGAAGAGTTCGTAGTTGAACCCCTCCGGCGGTTCGCCGCCCAACGCCCTGGCGATCTCGCCGGAGAGCTTGACGGAATCGATCAGGTCCTTGCCGGCCATCTCGTAGTCGATGCCAAGGGCCACCCATCGCATCGCCCAGTCGGGCTTCCACTGCAGCTTGGCGTGCCCGCCGGTCACCGGAGTCTCGTACCCCTCGCCGGTCTTGGGGTCGCGCCAGACCAGGGTCCCGGCCGAGACCCGGACCTCGTCGATGGCCACCTGCATCACCTCCCCCGTCACCGGGTGGATGGGCAGGAACGGCGAGTAGCTCGCGGAGCGCTCGGCCCGCAGCGACGGCAGCATGATCGCCATCACGGCGTCGTAGCGCTCCAGCACCGTGAGGAGGGCCGTGTCGAACACGCCCGAACGGTAGCATTCGGTCGCCGAGCGGAACTCGTAGTCGAAGCCGAAGGCGTCGAGGAAGCGGCGCAACTCGGCGTTGTTGTGCGCGCCGAAGCTGTCATGGGTGCCGAACGGGTCCGGGACGCGGGTCAGGGGCTGGTTCAGGGCACCGATCAGCAGGGGCTTGTTCGGCACGTTGTCCGGCACCTTCCGCAGGCCGTCCATGTCGTCCGAGAAGGCGATCAGCCGGGTCGGCACGCTGTCGTTGGTGAGGACCCGGAAGGCGTGGCGCACCATCGAGGTCCGCGCGACCTCACCGAAGGTGCCGATATGCGGCAGGCCCGAGGGTCCGTAGCCGGTCTCGAAGAGGACTTCCGATTTCGGGCGGCGTTCCAGCCGCGCCACGAGCTTGCGCGCCTCCTCGAAGGGCCAGGCCGCGGCGGTGGCGGCCGCCGCGATGAGATCGGGGTCGGAGGGAAGCGGGGACGGCATGGGGACAGCGTCAGTTCTGCAAGGATGGGGGAACGGGAGATCGCGAAGGCCGGCACCGTAGGGAGGGCGACCCGGAGGGTCAACGCGGATCGATCGACTGGCATCCGGCCCTGGAAACGCGGTCGAAACCGTGTGCGGTCTGACGGCGCTCCGCCGGATTCCGGTCCCGAGCGTCTCATGCCGCGCCCGTGTCCCCTCGGGCTTGCCGTGCTGTCGCACCTGACGCCCTCCCCCCTCCCGGCCGGAGCTGCGTCGACGCGAACCTCGATGCCGGCAGCGGCATTCCGACGGACTCGAGACGGGCACCCGACGGCGGGCGCTGACGGCCGCGGTGGCGACAGGATCCCGCAGGTCCTGCGCCTTCGTTCCCGCCGGGCCGCGCAACGGCGGTGGCGGGCGCAGCGGCCGATGCACCGGCCGCGGGTCTGACGTGTTCCCGGCGCCGTCCGGCTTCACACCATCGCCGCGGGTGTCTGCGAGACACCGTCCCGTTCCGTTGCACGGCCCCGTCCGGCGCACCCGAAAGGCTCCATGTCGGTCCGCTCCATGCCCGCGCGCTCCATGTCTCCCCGTTCCCTGTCCGCACGCTCCGTCCCGGCGAGATCGAAGATCACGCGGGCCGCACCCGCCGCGCTTCGCGCGATCGCGCGGGCGGCCCGCCCCGCCGAGACGCGCGCCACCCGGCTCCTGTTCCTCATCGTCGGCTTCGGCGTCGCGGCCTGGGCGCCCCTGGTGCCCCTCGTGAAGGCGCGGGCGGGTCTGGATGACGGCCGGCTGGGCCTGCTCCTCCTCTGCCTCGGCATCGGCTCCCTGGCCACCATGCCGGTGGCGGGCGCCCTGGCGGGTCGCTTCGGCACCCGCCCCGTGCTGGCGGTCGCCGTGTTCGTCACCGGAACGGCCCTGATGGTGCTCTCCCGCGCCGCCGGCCTGCCCGTCCTCGCCGCCGCCCTCACCGGCCTCGGCATCGGCCTCGGCCTGCTCGACTGCCTCATGAACCTTCAGGCGGTGGCGGTGGAGCGCCGGGCGGAGCGCCCGATGATGTCGGGCTTCCACGGCCTCTACAGCCTCGGCTGCATCCTGGGGGCCGCCGGCTTCAGCGCGCTCCTGAGCCTCGGCCTGACGCCGGCGGCCGCGACCCTGGGGGTGGTCGCCGCCATCGCGGCCGCCTTCCTCGTGGCCCTGCCCGGCATCCTGCCGGCGGTGGCGGGGGGTCCCGGCGGCCCGGCCTTCGCCCTGCCGCGCGGCCCCGTGCTCGGCATCGGGCTCCTGTGCTTCGTGGTCTTCCTCACGGAGGGCTCGGCCCTCGACTGGAGCGGCGTCTTCCTGATCCAGGAGCGCGGCCTCGATCCGGCCCGGGCCGGCCTCGGCTACGCGGCCTTCTCGCTGACCATGACGGCGGGCCGCCTCACCGGCGACGCCCTCGTGCGCCGGATCGGCCGCCGCCGCATCGTCGTCCTGGGCGCGCTCCTCGCCGCCGCCGGGCTCGGCCTCGCGACGGCGGTGCCGCTCTGGCCGGCGACGCTCCTCGGCTACGCCCTGGTGGGGGCGGGCTGCGCCAACATCGTGCCGGTGCTGTTCACCGCCGCCGGCCGGCAGGAGACCGTGCCCGCCGCCCTCGCGATCCCGGCCGTGACCACGCTGGGCTATGCCGGGGTGCTCGCCGGCCCCGCCGCGATCGGGCTCCTCGCCCATGCCACCAGCCTGACCCTGGCCTTCCTCGCAGTGGCCGCCCTCCTGCTCGCGGTCGCGGCCGGTGCCGGGCGCCTGCGCCTCTGAGGGGCGATCACCCGGGGACGGGTTCGGCCAGGGGGGCCGGCCAGGAGAAGCGGACGTTGCCGTCGCGCAGGCCGGCGAGCACGACCTCGATGCCGCCCGACCGGATCATCCAGTCGAGGCGATGGTCGCGGTATTCGCGGCGGCGTCCGCCGGAAGTGTAGAGGTCGGGGGCCTCGGCCATCCGGGCGGCGGCCGCGTCGAACTCGGCGAAGGTCGCCGCCACCGCGGGGCGCGCGCTCACCCGGGCGTGCCAGCGGGCGAGCGGGGTCCCCGGCGCCGGCCCGAGGCCGTAATGCACCGAGCGGTTGACCATCGGGGCCGCCGCCGCGTCGGCCCAGCCGAAGCCTGCACCGCCGAACCACGCGGCTGCGCCCAGGCGCTCCGACAGCCAGCCCTGGAGCACCGCCGTCTGCGCCGCCGCCTGGGCGCGCAGATGCGCGGCGAGGTCTCCGGTGGCCCGGCGGAACCACAGCACCTCGCCGAACCCCCAGTTCACCGCCTCGTACTGGGTGTCGCAGACCTCCTCGGTGAGCCGTGCGAAGGCCCGCGCCGCGGGCTCGGCCGGCAGCAGGGGCGGCTCCGGCCAGCGCTCCTCGACGTATTCGAGGATCACCGTGGATTCGAACAGCGTCACGTCCCCGTCGAGGAGCACCGGCACCTCGGTGCGGGGATTGGCGGCCGCGAAGGGCCCCGCGTCCCGTCCCGTGCCGAAGCTCTCGGGAAGCTCCGCCGTGAACGGCACGCCCTTCTCGCGCAGCGCGATTTTGATCTTCTGGGCGTAGGACGAGAGCGGGTGCTCGTAGAGCAGCATGGTGGAAGGCTCCTCGGTGCGCGGGATGCGGCCCGCCTCAACGCCCGGTCGCCTCGGGCAGAGGGCCGGGCTGCGGGATCGGCGCGCCGGTTCCTAGAACGGGCTCACCGGGAAGAACCGCAGGTACAGCTCGGCGTATTTCCCCTCGTCCCAGAGGCGCTGGAGCGCGTCGTCGAGCGCCCGCGACAGGGCCGGGTCGTCGGAGCGGGTGACGAGGCCGATGCCCTCGCCGAAGTAGCGGTTCTCGAGGTAGTCGCCGCCCATGAAGGCGCAGCAGCCCGCGGCCTCGACGCCGCCGATCCAGAGGGCGAGGTTGAGGCCGTCGGCGAAGACGTAGTCGACCTCGCCCCGGCGCAGGGCGCCCTCGGCGGTGGCGAGGTCGGTGAAGTCCTTGGCGGCGGCCTTGGGGAAGAACGCCTTCAGATAGGCCGCGTGGGCGGTGCCGCCGACCACGCCGATGCTCCGATCCGCCAGGGCGGTCGCCGAGGGGGCGGGGAGGCCCTTGTCGGTGCGGGCGGCGAAGCGGGCCGGCCAGCGGAAATAGGGGCGTGTGGCGAGGAAGCGGGCGCGCAGGGCCGGCGTCAGGGGGATCGCCGCGGCGACCACGTCCCCCTGCCGTTCGGCCAGGGCGTCGAGGAGGGTGTCGAAGCGCCGGGCCTGAACCGTGCAGGTCATGGCCAGGCGCTCGCAGACCGCGCGGGCGAGCTCCACCACGAAGCCGGTGGGCGTGCCGTCGGGGCCGGCGAAGTGCAGGGGCGGGAAGTCGTCGTCGGTGAGGAAGCGGACCGTGCGCGCGCTCGGCTGGGTTTCCATGCGCTCCTGGCGGGCGCGCGGGTTCCAGAAGTTGGGGATCGTCACGCCCTCGGCACGGGCCGCCGGAGCGGAGCCGAGGCCGCACACGGCCGCGGCCAGTGCACAAGCCGCCGCCCGGCCCCGACGCCGCCTTGCCTTTCGGCCGGCAAACGCGGAAGTTGCAATCGTGGCGCGCGGGTTGCGCGTGGAAACGGACTGGCTCACGGCCCTCCCCTAGCACATCCACGGGCCGCCGGGAGGTCGCGCACGGTGTCGCTTCGCGGTTTCAGCACACCCGACGGCCGGACCGCGCCCCTGCTGTCTGACCCCTTGCCGCCCGAGATCGCGTTCCTCGCGCGCCAAGGCTTCGACGCGGGCCGCCTGGCGCGGGCCGCCGCTCTGGCGCGGACCTGCGGCACCGATGCCGCCGCGGCCCTGATTCACGCCGACCTGATCACCGAGGAGGCCTATTACCGCGGCCTCGCCGCCGCCCTCGGCGTCCCGTTCCTGGCCGGCGACCTGCGCCTCGGCGAGGGCACCCGCTATCCCGACAGCCTCGTGGCCGGGGTCGCGCCCCTGATGGCCCCGGGGCCCGCCACGGTCCGCGCCCCCCGCGGGGCCGCCATCGCCGCGCTGCTGCGGACGGGTACGCGCGCGGCCATCACCACGCCGCGGGCCCTGCAGGCGGCGGCGTTCGCCGCCAACCCGGTGGGCATCGCGGCCGCCGCCGCCGATACGCTCCAGCGCCACCGGCCCGACTGGGCGCTGGGGGCGGACACGCAGGGGCCGCACCTCGCCATCGCGGGCCTCGTTCTCGGGGCCGTCGGCATCGCCGCGGCGTTTCTCCCCGCCCCCGTGCTGGTCGGCGCCTGGACCCTGATGCAGCTCGGCTTCCTCGTCATGGTCACGGTCCGCATCGCCGCCGTCAGCGTCGAGGCGGACCGGCCGCCCGAGGCGGCGCTGCCGGACACTGCCCTGCCGGTCTACACGGTGCTGGTGGCGCTGCACCGCGAGGCTCCGGTCGTGCCACGGCTCGTGGCGGCCCTGTCGCGCTTCGACTACCCGGCGGCCAAGCTCGACATCAAGCTGGTGATCGAGGCCGACGACCGCGAGACCGACGCGGCCCTGGCGACGGCGGCGCTTCCGGCCCGGTTCGAGATCGTCCGGGTGCCGGCGGGCCTGCCTCGGACCAAGCCGCGCGCCCTCAACGCCGCCCTGCCCCTGGCCCGCGGGGCCTGCCTCGTGGTCTACGACGCCGAGGACGTGCCCGACCCGGGTCAGCTCCGCGCGGCGGCCACCCGCTTCGCCCGCGCCTCCCGCATCACGGCCTGCCTCCAGGGCCGCCTCGTCATCGACAACATGGACGACGGACGCCTGACGCGCTGCTTCGCCATCGAGTACGCCGCCCTCTTCGACGTCCTGATCCCGGCCCTCGCCTCCTGGCGCGTGCCGATTCCCCTCGGGGGCACCTCGACGCATTTTCGCACCGGCGTCCTGCGCGAACTCCACGGCTGGGACGCGTGGAACGTCACCGAGGATGCCGACCTCGGCATCCGCCTGGCGCGGGCGGGCTACCGCGTGGGCGACCTGCGCAGCGACACCCTGGAGGAGGCGCCGCGCGCGGTCCGGCCCTGGCTGCACCAGCGCACCCGCTGGATGAAGGGATTCCTGCAGACCAGCCTCACCCACGCCCGCGCCCCCCGCCGGACGCTTCGGCAGCTGGGCCCCCTCGGCACCCTCTGCGCCGTCGCCCTGGTGCCCGGGACGGTGATCTCCGCCCTCGCCTACCCGTTCCTGATGGGCCGGGCGGCCTACGACTTCGCGGCCTTCGCGTGGAACGGGTCCCCGGCCCAGGGCGGGTTCTGGGCGAACCTCCCCACCGGCGCCTCCGTCACCCTGTTCGTCGCCGGATTGCTCGCCATGCTGCTGCCGGCGGCCCTCGGCTGCGTCCGGCGCGGCTGGTTCGACCTCCTGACCACCGTGCCGGGGATGCCGGTCTACTTCCTGCTCATCAGCCTCGCCGCCTGGTCGGGGCTGTACGAGCTCGTCCGCGCACCGAACCGCTGGAACAAGACCGAGCACGGCCTCGCCCGCACCTCCCGCACCGGTGCGCTGCGCCCGCAGTGAGGGCGGTCCGGCTCAGCCGAGCTCCAGCGCCGCGAGGGTGTCGGCCACCCGCCGGCGCGCCTCCCCCTCCAGCGGCAGGATCGGCCGCGGCGGCGCCGCGCGGCAGAGGCCGAGAAGATCGGCGCAGGCATAGATCACCCGCAGGCTCGAATAGGTCCGGAACAGGTCCCAGAGCGGCGCGAGCCGGGCGTTCAGGCGCTGCGCCTTGGCGGTGTCGCCGGCCTCGACGGCCCGGACGATCGCCAGGGCGGGCCGCGGGAACAGCCCGGCGACGACGCTGTACCAGGCCTCGCCCCCCGCCAGCAGGGCCGCGAGCGCGTTCCAGTCGCCGCTGTAGCCGAGAGAGAACCCGGCCGGCACCACCGCGCGCAGCGCGCCGAGATGCTCCGCCGCCCCGCCCGGCTCCGGCGCCGGGCTCTTGATCGCGACGATGCCCGGAACCCGGGCGAGGCGGCCGACGAGGGCCGGGGTGAACCGGAAATGGGTGGTGCCCGGATTGTCGTAGAGGCAGAGCGGCAGGCCGGATTCCCGCGCCACCGTCTCGCAATGCACGAAGACCTCATCCTCGGTGAGCGGCGTGTAGGACATCGCCGCCAGGAGCCCGCCCTCGGCCCCGGCGCCCTTGGCGTCCTGGGCCATCCGCACCGCCTCGTCGGTGCGCAGGGCGCCGACCCCGACGAGGACCGGTACGCGGCCCGCCACCGCCGCGACGGCGGCCTCCACGGCCCGGCGGCGCTGGTGGCGCGCCAGGAACGGATAGGTGCCGGTACTGCCCAGCAGGCCGATCGAGCCGACCCCGGCCGCGACCAGGGGTTGCAGGAGAGCCTGCAAGGCGCCGAGGTCCACCTGGCCGTCGGCGTTCGAGGGTGTGATCGGGAAGGCCGACAGGACGGTCATGGTCGCTCCGGGGCGGACGCTTCGGGGAGGCACCGGCCCCCGCCGTCGTCAGGGCCGACGGCCCGGCGCCCCGCGGCGCCACGCGATCCTGACAGCCTCGTGCCTACAGCACCTGCGTACCTAAAGCATCTTGGCGAGCTCGGCCGCCGCCTCCTGGGGCGGGCGGGCGAGATTGAGCGCGTTGAGGAAGCGGTTCTGGCCGTTCATCACGTAGACCAGGGCGGTGTGCTCCATCGTGTAGTCGCCGTCCTTGGTCGGCACCTTGCGGACATAGGCGCGATAGGCTTTCACCGCCGCGCTCACCTCCTCCGGCGAGCCGGTCAGGCCGACGATGCGCGGGTCGAAGCTCGCCAGGTAGGTCTTCAGGGCCGCGGGCGTGTCGCGCTCGGGATCGACGGCGATGAACAGCGCGCGCACGTCCTGGCCCTTCGGTCCGAGGGCCCGGAGCACGTCCCCGATCTGCTGCAGCGTGGTCGGGCACACGTCGGGGCAGTGGGTGAAGCCGAAGAACACGAGATGCGTCCGGCCCGCATAGTCCCGCTCGGTGACGCGCTGGCCGTCCTGGGTGGTCAGGGTGAAGGGGCCGCCGACGCTGCTGGTCCCGGCCTCCTGGGTCTTGGGCGCCAGCACCACGAAGGCGGCGACGCAGAGCCCCACGAGGCCGACCGCGAAGGCGAGGAGGGGCAGGAGCGTGCGACGCATGGAAAACGGCCTTGCGATCCAGGGAAGTGGCGGCTTCAGACCACAGGCGCCGCCCCCGAGCAATGCTCCAAACCGTCGCCACCGGACCGTCGCCGGGCCGGGCCAGCTTCAGATGGCGAGCTTGTCCGGCTCGATCGCCGCGATCGCCGCCTCGGCACCCCCGCGGCGCAGGGCGTCGCCCACCATGAGGAGGGCCGGACCGTCGAGACCGGCGGCCTCGACCCGGGCCGCGAGATCGTGGGCCGTGCCCTCCACCACCTGCTGGTTCGGGCGGGTGGCATTGAAGACGAGAAGGGCCGGGGTCGCGGGGGCGAGGCCCTCGGCGATCGCCCGCTCGAGCAGCACGCCGAGGGTCTTCTTGGGCATGTAGACCACGGTGGTCACGCTCGGATCGGCCAGCGCGCCCCAGTTCAGATCCTCGGGCAAGGCCCCGCGCCGGTCGTGGCCGGTGACGTATTGCAGCCGCCGCGCCGCGTCGCGGTGGGTGAGCGAGACGCAGAGCGAGGCCGCCGCCCCTTGCGCCGCGGAGACGCCCGGCACCACGCTGACGGGAATGCCGGCGGCCCGGCAGGCATCGATCTCCTCGCCGGCCCGGCCGAACACCAGGGGGTCGCCGGATTTCAGGCGCACCACCTGCTTGCCGGACTTGGCGAGCTGCACCATCAGCGCGTTGATGTCGTCCTGCCGGCAGGACGGGCCGTGCCCGGTCTTGCCCACCAGCATGGTGCGGGCCTCGCGGCGGGCATAGTCGAGGATCTCCGGCGCCACGAGGTCGTCGTACAGGATGACGTCGGCGTTGCGCAAAGCGCGCAGGGCCTTGAGGGTGAGGAGTTCGGCGTCCCCCGGGCCGGCGCCGACGAGGGTCACGGCCCCACCCTTCGGCGCGGCCTCGGTCTGTCCCAGGAGTTCGGCGAGGTCCTGGTCCGTCGGCACACGGTCGGGTTCCGCGAAGGCGCGATCCGTGAAGCGCTCCCAGAAGGCGCGGCGGTCCGAGAAGCCGTGGAAGCGGCTGGTGACTTCCTCGCGCCAGTCGCGGGCGGCACCGATCCAGGCCTTGAACCCGCGCGGCAGCATGCCCTCGATCCGGGCCCGCACGGTCTGGCCGAAGACCGGGGCGGCGCCCTCGGTCGAGATGCCCACCACCATCGGCGAGCGGTTGACGATGGCGCCGAACTTCACGTCGCAGAGGTGCGGCCGGTCGACCGCGTTGACGATGGCGCCGGTCGCCCGGGCGGCGGCGACGAAGGCGACGCAGTCCGCCTCGTCCTCCATGGCGCCGATGCAGAAGGCGGACCCCGCCAGGTCCTCGGCGTGCCACGGGCGCTCGTGCAGGGTGACGGAGCCCGCGACGATCTCGCCCGGCACCGCGCGCAGCTCGTCGCTCGGCTCGGATGCATAGACGTCCACGTGGGCCCCGGCGGCGGCGAGCAGCTTCACCTTCCAGGGCGCACCGCCATTGGAACCGGCCAGCACCGCGCGCTTGCCCTGCAGCGGCACGAAGACGGGGAGGACGGCCAGGGGCTCGAGGCCGGCCGGGGCTCCGCCACGCGTCGTTTCGGGGCCGGCGGGCCGGGTTTCACGGGGGATGCGGGGCGTGCTCATGAGGCTCGGAGATGGGTGTCGATTGGGCCGAAAGTGAGCCTATGCGGCGTCGCGCGCAAGCGCCGCGGGCAGCATCTTGCGGATCTCGGGGATGCACGAGCCGCAATTCGTGCCGGCCTTGCAGGCGGCACCCACCGCCTCGACGGTACCGGCCCCCGCGGCGATGGCCCCCGTGATGACGTCGAGGCCGACCCCGTGGCAGGCGCAGACGGTGGGACCGGCCGAGGCCGTCTCGGCGCGGCCCGTCAGGAGGGCACGTCGGGCCGAGGCCGCGGGCTCCGGGTCCGCGAACAGCGCCTTGGCCTCGTCCCAGCCCGGGCGGGCCTCGGCGGGGCCCAGCGCCAGACAGGCGACGAGGCGGCCGGCCTCGTAGACGGCGCAGCGGTAGCGTCCGCGGGCGTGATCGGCATATTCGGCGAGCTCGTGGCCCTGGAACAGGCCGCGCATCATCAGTGCCACGGCGCGGGAGCTCTCCTGCGTGGCGAACTGGAGCCCCGAGCCGCCGGCGACCGTGGCCCGCGCCCACCACCAGCCTTCCGGCAGGGTGTGCTCGCCGCGGGTCAGCAGGAAGCCGCGGTTGCGATAGGGCACCGGGGCGAGGCCGACCGGGGTCGCCTTCAGCTCGGGCTGTCCCGAGACCGGATCGGGCACGCCGCGCACCAGGGCGCCGACGCGGGCATCCGAGGCGGTGGCGGCGCTCCAGTGGAAGGCGGCGAACAGGTTGCCCGGCCGCACCGCGTCGGTGACCATCGCCTCCAGGGTCGCGCTGCCATGCGGCGTGCTGAGGCGGGCGAGGTCCCCCTCCTTCAGCCCCAGTGGAGCGGCATCGTCCGGGTGGATCTCCACGAAGGGCACCGCGCGATGGGCCGAGAGCCGGGGGCTCTTCCCTGTCCGCGTCATCGTGTGCCAGTGGTCGCGGACCCGGCCGGTGTTGAGGACGAGGGGATAGGTCCCGCTCACCCCTTCGGCGAGCGTCGGGGCCTGTACGGCCACGAAGCGGGCGCGCTTGTCGAAGGTGTAGAACTGGCCGTCGGCGAAGAGTCGGGCGCGGGCCTTGCCGCGCTTCGGCAGCGGCCATTGCAGCGGGGCGGTCGTGGCGTAGGCCGCGTCGGCCAGGTCGCTGACGGCCCCGAGGTCGAAGTCGCGGGTGCCGTTGTTCTCGAAGGCCGAGAGGCCGGCGTGCTCCCGGAAGATCGCGGCGGTGCCCGAATAGGCGAAAGCCTCGCCGTGGCCGAGGCGCTTGGCGACGTCGCAGATGATCTGCCAGTCGGCCCGGGCCTCGCCGGGCGGTGTCAGGAAGCTGCGCTGGCGCGAGATCCGGCGCTCGGAATTCGTCACCGTGCCGTCCTTCTCGCCCCAGGCCAGGGCCGGGAGCAGCAC
Source organism: Methylobacterium sp. 001424705 (assembly GCF_059816145.1). Lineage (NCBI taxonomy): Bacteria > Pseudomonadati > Pseudomonadota > Alphaproteobacteria > Hyphomicrobiales > Methylobacteriaceae > Methylobacterium > Methylobacterium sp. 001424705. Next base: position 14,557 of record NZ_JCBANU010000013.1, read on the forward strand.
GGTCCGGCGTCCCGTCGCCCGGGCGCTGTCGCTGTCGGCCACCGCCTCCGAGACGACGTAGAGGTCGAGGGCCTTCAGGCTCGCGCGGATGCGGTCGGCGCGGGGCATCGACACGATCGGGTTGGTGCCCATCACCCAGAGGGCCTTGATCTTGCCGCGCTCGATCGCCTCGAACAGGGCGACCGCCTTCATGCCCTCGCCCGTGATGATGTTGGGCGCCGACCAGAAGCGGCGGACCCGGTCCACCTCCTCGGGGGTGAAGTGCATGTGGGCGGCCAGCATGTTGGCCAGGCCCCCGACCTCGCGCCCGCCCATGGCGTTGGGCTGGCCGGTGAGGGAGAACGGCCCCGCGCCGGGCAGGCCGATGCGGCCGGTGGCGAGGTGGCAGTTGATGATCGCGTTGCCCTTGTCGGTGCCCTGCGCCGACTGGTTCACCCCCTGCGAGAAGGCGGTGACGACGCGCTTCGTCCGCGCGAAGAGCTCGAAGAACCGGGCCACGTCGGCTTCCGACAGGCCCGTGGCGGCGGCGGTGGCGGGAATCGTCGGCGCGATGGCGCGCGCCCGCTCCAGGGCGCCGTCGAAGCCGCTCGTGTGGTCGAGGACGAAACGGTAGTCCAGGGAGCCGGTGCTGGCAAGGTGCACCAGCAGGCCGGAGAACAGGGCCGTGTCGGTGCCGGCCTTCAGGCCGAGGAAGAGGTCGGCCTCCGCGCCGGTCTGGGTGCGGCGGGGGTCGATCACCACCAGCTTGGTGCCGCGTTTCGCCCGCGCGTCGATCATGCGGCGGAACAGGATCGGGTGGCACCAGGCGGTGTTCGAGCCCACCAGGACGATGAGGTCGGCCTCCTCCAGGTCCTCGTAGCAGCCCGGCACGGTGTCCGAGCCGAAGGCGCGCCGGTGGGCGGCCACCGCGCTCGACATGCACAGGCGCGAGTTGGTGTCGACGTGCGGGGTGCCGAGGAAGCCCTTCGCGAGCTTGTTGGCGACGTAGTAGTCCTCGGTCAGCAACTGGCCCGAGAGGTAGAACGCGATCGCGTCCGGCCCGTGCTCTTCGGCGATCCGGCGCAGGGACCCCGCCACGGTGCCGAGCGCCGATTCCCAGCTCGCCCGGACGCCGTCCACCTGCGGGTGAAGCAGGCGGTTGTCGAGGGAGAGCGTCTCGCCCAGCGCCGAGCCCTTGGAGCAGAGCCGGCCGAAGTTGGCCGGGTGCGCGGTGTCGCCGGCGATGCCCGCGCCGCCCTGCCCGTCCGGCGTGGCGACCACCCCGCAGCCGACGCCGCAATAGGGGCAGGTGGTCTTGACGGAGGCGGGCGGTGCCTGGACGTGCGCGGTCATGGCGGAATCCTCGGCGGAGAGCGGGGTCGTGGCGTGGAGCAAGGGTCGGGGGGCGCGGGGCGGGGCCTCGTCCACCCCCCTCCGCGGCCGTCCTCCCGCGAGGGGGAGGGGCTGCGCCTCAGTACACGTCGGCCTGGTAGCGGCCGGTCTTCTTGAGGTGGGCGAGGTAGGCCACGGCCTCGTCGGGGTTCTTGCCCCCGAACTGGCCGGCGACGTCGATGATCGCCCGCTCCACGTCCTTGGCCATGCGCTTGGCATCGCCGCAGACGTAGAAATGCGCGCCGCCCTCGAGCCACGTCCACAGCTCCGCGCCGGTCTCGCGCATGCGGTCCTGGACGTAGGTCTTCTCGGCGCCGTCGCGGGACCAGGCCAGCGACAGCCGGGTGAGCACCTTGCGGTCCTTCAGGGCGTTGAGCTCGTCCTTGTAGAAGAAGTCGGAGGCTTGGCGCTGGTGGCCGTAGAACAGCCAGTTGCGCCCCGGCGCTGCCGTCGCGTCGCGCTCGCGCAGGAAGGCGCGGAACGGCGCGATGCCGGTGCCGGGCCCGACCATGATGACGTCCTTCGAGAGATCCTCCGGCAGGGCGAAGCCGTGCGCCTTCTGCAGGTAGACCTTGACCCGCATGCCCTCGGGGATGCGCTCGCCGAGATGGGTCGAGGCCACGCCGAGGCGCAGGCGCGAGCGGTGGCTGTAGCGCACCGCGTCGACGGTGAGCGAGACCCGGCCCGGATCGGCCTTCGGCGAGGACGAAATCGAGTAGAGCCGCGGCTGCAGCTCGTCCAGCGCCTCCAGGAACACCTCCGCGTCGGGGCGCGCGCCGGGGAACTTGTGGAGGGCGCCCAGCACGTCGAGATGGGCGGCGTCGCCGTCCGGGTCCTCGCCGGCGGCCAGCGCCTGCGCCTTCCGGCGGGCCTCGCCCGCGGTGAGCAGCGAGAGGAGCTGGTAAAGCCCGTCCGGCGCGCCGCCCAGGGCGTAGTCGGTCAGCAGCCGGTCGCGCAGGGTCTTGGCCCCGATCCGGCGCTCGGGCCGGGCGCCGAGCTCGGCGATCACCGCGTCGACCAGGGCCGGGGCGTTGGCGGGGAACAGACCGAGGGAATCGCCGACCACGTAGTCGATCGGGGTGCCGGTGAGGTCGATCTCGACGTGCCAGGTCTCCTTCTCGCCCCCCGGTGCGTTGAGGCGGGTGCGCGAGACGAAGGTCGCCTCCACGGGGTTCTCCCGGCAGTAGCCGAGGGGGCCGAGCGCGGGAGCGGCCTTGGGGGCGGCGTCCTCGGACGTCTTCGGCGCGGCGCCGCCGCCGGCCCCGAACTCCTCCTCGAGCTTCTTCAGCATCCGGAGCGTGTCCTTGCCGCCGGGCTGGCACAGGTTCAGGCGCTCCTCGTTCTTGAGGAAGATCGCGTTGGCGTAGTCGGCGCAGTTGTAGCCGCACTGGCCGCAATCCTGCTGCGCCATGGCGGCCATCAGCTTCTGCGGCTCGGGCCGTTCCTTCGCCATCGCCATCCGCTCGGGCAGCGGCAGCGAGGGATCGTGCCAGGGCGCGTCGTCGTTGTCCGCGAGTTGTTGCGCGCCGCCGGGCGCTTCGCCGGGCGCGAGGGCCGTGGCGCCCTCCACCGCGGGGCCGAGCAGGGCGGCGAAGTAGCCCGAGAGCCAGGCGCGCTGGTCCGGGTCGAACGGGGCGGTCTCGGGGATGAGGACCAGGGGGGGCGTGACGTGCTCGCTCATGCGGCGGCCTTCAGGACGGGTTGCTCTTCAGCGATGTGGCGCAGCGACTCGGGGCCGGTGCGGGCGGTGAAGGCCTGGAAGCTCTCCTCCGGGCCGATGCGCCGGGCGAGGTAGCTGCGCAGCAGCGCCTCGATGCGGGCTGGGCAATCCTCGGCCCGCACGGCCTTCCAGATCTCGGTGCCGATCTTCGGGCTGTCGCCGAAGCCGCCGCCGACCACGATGTCGTAGCCCTCGACCGTGTCGCCCTCCTCCGAGACCACGACCTTGGCGCCGATGAGCCCGATGTCGCCGATGTAGTGCTGGGCGCAGGAGTGGTGGCAGCCGGTGAGGTGGACGTTCACCGGAACGTCGAGCTCCGTCAGGTTCGCCTCGATGTGGTCGGCGATGACGAGGGCGTGGCCCTTGGTGTCGGAGGCGGCGAACTTGCAGCCGCGGTTGCCCGTGCAGGCGACGAGGCCGGCACGGATGCTCGACGCTTCGGTGGTGAGGCCGAGGGCCGCCACGCGGGCGCGGACCTCCGCCACCCTGGCGTCGGGCACGCCGGAAAACAGGAAATTCTGCCAGACGGTCATGCGGATGGCGCCGTCGCCGCACTCGGACGCGATCGCCGCCAGGGCGCGCATCTGGTCGGTGGTCATCTTGCCGACGGGCAGGATCACGCCGACCCAGTTCAGGCCGTCCTGGACCTGCCGGTGCACGCCCACATGGGCGAAGCGGTCCATGGGCCCGCGCGGGGCGATGTGGGCCGGGTCGACCCGGTCGAGCGTGGTCCCCAGCACCGCCTCGACGGCAGCGAGGTACTTGTCGAAGCCCCAGGCGTCGAGGACGTACTTCATCCGGCTCTTGTTGCGGTTGGTGCGGTCGCCGTTCTGGATGAAGACGCGCAGGATGGCGTCGGCGACCTTGTTGCAATCCTCCGGCCGCAGCACGACGCCGGTGTCCCGGGCGAGGTCCCGGTGGCCCGAGATGCCGCCCAGCACGAGGCGCATCCACACGCCCGGCGCGACGCTCGCGCCCTCCCCCACCCGCACGGCCTGGAAGCCGATGTCGTTGGTCTCCTCCAGCACCGGCATCACGCCGCCGCCGTCGAAGGCGACGTTGAACTTGCGCGGCAGGCCGAACAGCGAGCGGTCGTTGAGGATGTGGTTGTGCCAGGACTTGGCGAGCGGCCGCGTGTCGAGGAGTTCCTGCGCATCGATGCCGGCCACCGGCGAGCCGGTGACGTTGCGGATGTTGTCGGCGCCGGCGCCCCGGGCGGTCAGCCCGAGGTCGATCAGCCCGTCGAGGAAGGGCTGGCCGTGCTCGGGGGCGATCTCGCGGACCTGCAGGTTGGCCCGGGTGGTGACGTGACTGTACCCGCCACCATGGGCATCGGCCAGATCCGCGATGCCGGCGAACTGCCAGTGGTGCAGGATGCCGTTGGGGATGCGCAGCCGGCACATGTAGGAATTTTGGGCCGGGGCCACCCAGAACAGCCCGTGGTAGCGCCAGCGGAAATTGTCCTCGGGCTTCGGGGCCTTGCCCGTCTGAGCCTCGGCGATGAGGCGGTTGTGGCCGTCGAAGGGGTTCTCGGCGCGCTTCCACTTCTCCTGCTCGCAGAGCTTGCCGCCGGCCTTCACCGTGGCGTCCTGCGCCTTGATGTGAATCGCGTCGGGGCCGGTGGGCTCGGCCGGGGCGGCGGCGCCCGGTGCGAGCGCCAGGCCGCCGGTCATCCGGGCGGCACTGATGCCGGAGGCGAAGCCTTCGAGATAGCGCTTCTGCTCGGCGTTGAATGCATCGGCCATGGGTAGCCTCCTCACGCTGCGAGGGGTTGGGATGCGGGCGCGGGGCGCCCGAACAGGAGGTCGTCGCGGTGCTCGGCGATCGAGGCGCCGGTGCGGATCAGCTCCTTGCACCAGCCCTGCTCGGCGATGTCGCCGACGAAGACCGCGCCCAGCAGCCGGTCCTCGGCGACGACGAGCTTGCGGTAGAGGCCGAGGCCGGGATCCGACATCAGCACGGTCTCGGCCCCCTCCGGCGCCTCGATCTGGCCGGCGGAGAACACGGGCAGGCCCGAGACCTTGAGGCTGGTGGAGAGGGCGGTGCCGAGATAGGCCGCGTCCTCGCCCATGAGGTGGCGGCTCAGGGCCTCGGCCTGCTCGTAGGCGGGCTCCACGAGGCCATAGACCTGGCCCCGGTGCTCGGCGCACTCCCCCAGCGCGGAGATGCGGGCATCCGACGACTGCATCCGATCGTCCACCAGGATGCCGCGCGCGGTCGCGATCCCGGCATTCTGGGCCAGCGCCACGTTGGGCCGCACGCCCACCGACATCACCACGAGGTCGGCCGGCAGCACGGTGCCATCGGACAGGATCAGGCGCTCGACCCGGCCCTCCCCATCGACCGACGCGGTGTCGGCCTTGAGGAGCACCCTGACGCCGCGCGCCTCCATGGCCCGCTTCACCAGGCCGGCGGCGGCGTGGTCGAGCTGGCGCTCCATCAGCCGGTCCATGACGTGCAGGAGCGTGGTGTCGACGCCGAGCCGCGCGAGGCCGACGGCGGCCTCCAGGCCGAGGAGCCCGCCGCCGATCACGATGGCCCGGGCGTGCTCCACCGCCGCCCGGCGGATGGCGGCCACGTCCGCGAGGTCGCGGAAGGTCAGCACGCCGGGCAGGTCCATGCCGGGCTTGGCCAGCCGGATCGGCAGGGAGCCCACCGCGAGCACGAGCCGGTCGAAGGGCAGGACGTGGGTCTCGCCGACGATCACGAGGCCGTTCTCGCGGTCGACCGCGGTCACCGGCGCGCCGGTGATCAGGCGGATGCCGTGATCGGCGTACCAGTCGAGGCCCCGAAAGGCGCAACCGGCCTCGTCGACCTCGCCGCCCAGCAGCGAGGAGAGCAGCACGCGGTTGTAGGCCGCCTGCGGCTCCGCCCCGACGACGGTGACGTCGTACAGGCCCGGCGCCCGCTCGGTCAGGCGCTCCAGGAAGCGCAACGACGCCATGCCGTTGCCGATCACCACCAGCCGTTCCCGCATCGCTCGCGATCCGTCCGTCAGGCCGCGATGGCGGGCTTGGCGTGGCGCGCGTAGAGGAACTCCAGCACCTCGGCGCGGGCGTGAGTGTAGGTCGCGTCCTCCACGAGATCGAGGCGGCGGCGCGGCCGCTCGAGGTCGACGGTCAGGATCTCGCCCACCGTGGCCGAGGGGCCGTTGGTCATCATCACGATGCGGTCGGAGAGGAGCACCGCCTCGTCGACGTCGTGGGTGATCATGATCACGGCGTTCTTCAGCCGGGCATGGATGTCCATCAGCGAGTCCTGGAGATGGGCGCGGGTGAGCGCGTCCAGGGCCCCGAAGGGCTCGTCGAGGAGCAGCACCTTCGGCTCCATGGCGAGGGCGCGGGCGATGCCGACGCGCTGCTTCATGCCGCCCGAGATCTCGCTCGGGCGCCGGTCGGCGGCGTGGGTCATGTTCACGAGCGCCAGGTTGTGGTCGATCCAGGCGTTGCGCTCGGCCTTCGACTTCTTGCCCTTGAAGACCTTGTCGACGGCGAGCGCCACGTTCTCGCGCACGGTGAGCCAGGGCAGGAGCGAGTGGTTCTGGAACACCACGGCCCGGTCCGGGCCGGGGCTGTTCACCTCCTTGCCTTCGAGGAGCACGCCGCCGGTGGAGGCCTTGAGCAGGCCGGCCACGATGTTGAGCACCGTCGACTTGCCGCAGCCCGAATGCCCGATCAGCGAGACGAACTCGCCCTTGTCGATCTTCACGCTGACGTCGCGCAGGACCTCGTTGGTGCGGCCCGCGCGGGTGAAGCTGATGCCGACGTTCTCGATGCTGAGATAGCTCATGGGAATCCCTCCTCAGGCCGTCGCGGTGCCGCGGGTGACCAGGGTGCCGACGAAGGCGACGAAGCGGTCGAGAATGAAGCCGATGATCCCGACATAGACGAGGGCGACGATGATCTCGGAGATGTGGGAGGAGTTCCACGCGTCCCAGATGAAGAAGCCGATGCCGACGCCGCCGATGAGCATCTCGGCCGCCACGATGGCGAGCCAGGACAGGCCGACGCCGATGCGCAGGCCAGTGAAGATGTAGGGGGCCGCCGAGGGCAGCATGATCTTGGCGAAGAACTCCAGCGGGTTCAGGCGCAGCACCGCCGCCACGTTGCGGTAGTCCTGCGGGATGTTCCGGATGCCCACCGCCGTGTTGATGATGATCGGCCAGATCGACGTGATGAAGATCACGAAGATCGCGGAGGGCTGTCCGTCCCGGAACGCGGCGAGCGACAGCGGGAGCCAGGCCAGCGGCGGGATCGTGCGCAGGACCTGAAAGATCGGGTCGAGGCCGCGCATGGCCCATTCCGACTGCCCGATCAGGGTGCCGGTGAGGATGCCCACGACGGTGGCCAGGGCGAAGCCGAGGGCGACGCGCTGGATGCTGGCGGAGATGTGCCAGAACAGACCCTTGTCGGTACCGCCGTTGTCGTAGAACGGGTGGGCGATGATGTCCCAGGCCTCGGTGACGACGCGCGAGGGCGGCGGCAGGCCGGCGCCGGGGCGCGAGCAGAGCATCTCCCAGATCACCAGGAACGCGATCAGCACCACGACCGGCGGGATCAGGTTCTTGGCGATGGTGTTCAGGGTGGCCATCGTGACGAGGGGCGCCCGCTTCGGCTTGGCCGGCGCGGCGGCGGCGCTGGCCGCGAGGGTGGTGGTGTTGGCCATCACGCGATCCTCTTGATGCTGAGGCTGGACAGGTAGGCGGCGGGATCGGCCGGATCGAAGACCTTGCCGTCGAAGAAGGTCTCCTTTCCGCGGGAGATGGAGGCCGGGATCGCGGTGACGCCGAGGGCCTTGGCCGCCTCGCGCCAGAGGTCTTCGCGGTTCACCTTGGCGATCAGCGCCTTGGTGTCGGTCTGCGCGTCGAACTTGCCCCAGCGGATGTCCTCGGTGAGGAACCAGAGGTCGTGAGACTGGTAGGGATACGAGGCGTTGTCGTTCCAGAACTTCATCACGAAGGGGCTGTTCTCGACCACGCGGCCGTCGCCGTAATCGATCGTGCCCTTGATGCGGCCGGCGACGTCCGAGACCGGGACGTTCATCCACTGGCGCTTGGCCGCGATGGCGGCGACCTCGTCCTTGTTCTCGGGCCGGTCGCACCAGGCCTGCGCTTCCAGCACCGCCATCAGCAAAGCCTTGGTGGCGTTCGGGTACTTCTCCGTGAAGGAGGCCCGCATGGCGAAGGCCTTCTCGGGGTGGTCCTTCCAGAGTTCGCCGGTGGTGAGCGCGGTGTAGCCGAGGCCCTGCTGCACCAGCTGGGCGTTCCACGGCTCGCCGACGCAGAAGCAGTCCATCGTGCCGACCTTCATGTTCGCCACCATCTGGGGCGGCGGCACGACGATGGTCTCGATGTCCTTGTCCGGGTCGATGCCGCCGGCGGCCATCCAGTAGCGGATCCAGAGGTCGTGGGTGCCGCCCGGGAAGGTCATGGCCGCCTTGACCGACTTGCCGGCGGCCTTCTTCTTCTCGATCGCCGCCTTGAACACCTTGGCGTCCAGGGCAACCTTCTGGTCGAGGTATTCCTTGGCGACCGAGATGCACTGGCCGTTGGTGTTGAGCCGGGCCAGGATCTGCATCGGCACGGGCACGTTGTTCTGCGTCACCCGTCCGGCCGAGATCAGGTAGGGCATCGGCGTCAGGATGTGGGCGCCGTCGATGCCGTTGCCTTCGGAGCCGAGGACGAGGTTGTCGCGGGTGGTGCCCCAGCTCGCCTGCTTGAGCACCTCGACGTCGGGCATGCCGTGCTTGGCGAAGAAGCCCTTCTCCTTGGCCACGAAGAGCGGGCTCGCGTCGGTGAGGGCGATGAACCCGAGCTTGGCGCCCTTCACCTCGGGGCCGGCCCCCTGCGCGAAGGCGCCCCCCGGCAGGGCCGTGCGGGCGAGGGCCGCCAGGGACAGCGTCGCGGCGGCCCCCTTCAGGAGGTCACGGCGGTTGTTGCGGACACCGTCAGTCATCGAACCCGAAACCCTCGCAATCATGGACATCCGCCAAAGAAAAAAACCGCCGACCAAGCACATCCATCGAACGCACGATCGGCGTTCCGTGGGGGACTCGGGTCAGCGGCTCTGCCGACGGATAAGGCTCGTCATCGTTGGCGAGCCCCTGATGCTTTGCACGGGGCGTGCCAAGTCTGGTGCGGCCGCCGGACCATTGCGATGCCGGGCATCCCGGATGCGCTCCAACCGGTTCCGATCAAAGGTTTTTGTCAGAAACGTCTCAGCGGCCGCCTTCGGTTTCGGAGCCCGTGCGGATGCGAGAAACCAGGCCGGACCGCGAGATCGGCCGCCCGGTCTGCCTGCCTGCGCGCCACGCGCTGCGCTGCACAATCCGCGGGCACCCTGCCGATGCCCGCGGCAGCGGCCTCTCAGCCGGCGGCTGCGTACAGGTCGGGCCGGTAGATCGCCCGGGCACGGGCGGACAGGGCGGGCGTGGGCGTGATCTGACCGGCCTGTCCCATCTGGTCGAGGAGCCAGTCGGCCTGGTCGGGAACCGGCCGCTCGGCCGCGGCGCCGAACACGACGAAGCGCGACGCGGGCCGCTCGGTCCCGTCCGGATCGACCACCACGGTGCCGGCCAGGGCCCGGCGGACGAGGCCCGGATCGATGCCGAGATGGCTCGGATGGGCGAGCAGGCTTGCCAGCTCGCCCCGGTTCTCGGCCGCCGCGCACCAGCGCCCGGCCCGACGCACCGCGCGGACCAGGGCCGCACTCGTCTCCGCCGCATAGGCTGGCAGCGCCAGCACCTTTTCCGGGCAGTCCGGGGCCAGTTCGAAGCCGAGGGCGACGATGCGGCCGTATCCCTCGGCCACAGACACGCTGTTCCAGGGGCTGCCGGCGCAGAACCCGTCGATCTGCCCGGAGCGCAGGGCCTGGGCGATCCAGGGCGGCGGGATCACCACCAGCCGGGTCGCGGCGTCGAGGTCGAGCCCGCCGCGGGCCGCGAACATCCGGAGCTGGTAGGTGTGGCACGAGAAGGGGTGCACGGTGCCCAGCGTCAGGGGTCGACCCTGTGTGACCCGCACGCGTGCGACACGGGAAAACGCGCGTGCCATCGAGTCGAGATCGTCGGCCTCCGGCGCCATCTCGGCCCAGAGCGGGCGCGAGACCGTGACCGCATTGCCGTTGAGGCTGAGCCCGAGGGGCACCACCAGGTCGGTCTCCGGCCCGCTGATGCCGAGGGCGCTGGCGAGGGCGAGGGGCGCCAGCATGTGCGCGCCGTCGAGGTGCCCGAGCGCCAGCTTGTCCCGGAGCGTCGCCCAGGAGGGCTCACTGACGAGGTCCACCGCCAGGCCTTCGGCGGCGGTGAAGCCCCCCTCCACGGCGGCGATCAGGGGCGCCGCGTCGATGAGCGGCACGTATCCGAGAGCGAGTCTCATCGGGGCAGGCCTCTCATCCCAGGAGATCCGCCGCGGTCACGATGGCGCGGGCGATGTCGGCGATTTTCCGCTTCTCGTTCATGGCCTTGCGCCGCATCGTCCGGTAGGCCTCCTCCTCCGAGAGGCCCTTGGCCGTCATCAGGATACCCTTGGCCCGCTCGATGAGCTTGCGGTCGGCGAGCTCGCCCCGCGCCTCCGACAATTCGCGTTGCAGCCGCGCGAAGGCGTTGAAGCGCAGGATCGCCACGTCGAGGATCGAGCGGATGCGCTGCGGCTGCAATCCGTCGACGACGTAGGCGGAAATGCCCGCATCCATCGCCGCCTGCATCATCGGCACGTCCGAGCGGTCGACGAACATCGCCACCGGCCGCTCCACGTGTCGGGACAGGCCCGACATCTGCTCCAGAATGTCCCGGCTCGGGCTCTCCAGGTGGATCACGACCACGTCCGGGTTCAGGGCCGCCACCCGGGCCGGCAGGTCGGCGGTGTCGGGCAGAACCACGACGCGGGTGAAGCCCGCCGCCATGAGGCCCTCCTCGAGGATCGCGGCGCGGGCACGGCTCGGGTCGATCACGGCGACGGTCAGGGTCGGCTCGGTCATCGGTGTCCGGGGACGCGAATCGGGGTTGGGGCGGTCCCGGCAGGTCGCATGCCGGTCGAGGGGATGACAAGGCACATGACGCTGTGGGCGCGGGCGTGGCGTTCGGAAGGCGGGGAACAGGAGGGTCATCACCGGGAAGGCAAGCCGCATGCCCGGCGAAACATTACCGTTTGGAGAGGAAACAGCCCAGGTTCCGCCGCAAACAGCCCGGCTAATGGCGCTGGCGATCGGACCGGTTGCTGAAACGCACAGCGAGGTGCCCCGGATGTCAGGCTGCACGCCCCCCGATCAGACGGCGTTCGAAACGCCCCCCGATCAGACGGCGTTCGAATCGGGTTCCGCGCGTGGCGTGACGCCGCCCCTCCTGCCGACGCTGGCCATGGCGGTGATCCTCGGGGCAGCCTCCTATCTCTGCCACGAGCCGGCCCCTGTGGCACCGGCCTCAGTTCCGGCGACAGCGGTGGCTGCCGCACCGGAGGCGACGGCGGTGGCGCCCTTCATCCCGGCCCCTCTTGCCTTCCAGTCCCAGTTCCCACTGGTCATCGTCGCCCAGGCCGAGCCCGCCGCCCAAGCCCACAGGACCGTGCCTCGGCCTGCCCGCCTCGCCGCTCCGCGCGGGTTCGAGCATCCGCGCCTTGCAGCCGCCAAGGTCGCGCCGACCACCGACAAGGCGCCGCAGGTTTCCGAGAGGGCACCGCAGGCCCCAGCGAGACTGCCGCAGGTTCGCGAGAAGGCCCTGCCCTTCGCGGCCGAGGCCGAGGTCTCGCATGCCGCCGCCGAGGGGGACGAGGGCGTGCTGCCCGGGATCGGCCTGCCTGACGCGACCTTGCCCGACCTCGCCCTGCCGTTCGCGCCGACGATCCGCGCGGTGACCCAGGCGGGCGCCGCTGCCGGCGCCTTCATGGGCGCCAAGACCGCCGCCGCCGGTACCTTCGTGAGCGACCAGGGCGCGGCCCTCGGCGCGGAGACCGCAACCCTCGGTGCCGCCGTCTCCGGTTGGATCGGGCGCCTCCGCTGAACGCTTTCGAAGCGTTGGCGGGCCAGCAAAAGCGCCCCTGACCCTGGACCCTGCCGCCTTCGAAGACTACGTGGACGCTCAGCGATGCTGCGCGGCCCCGTGACGGTCGACGTCGCGAGGACGAGGACCTGGATGGCCGGACGGATCGAGGATTACGCGCTCGTCGGCGATGGCCGTACCGCTGCGCTGATCGCCCGCGACGGCAGCGTCGACTGGCTCTGTTGGCCCCGCTTCGATTCCGCCGCCTGCTTCGCCGCCCTGCTCGGCACGGAGGATCACGGCTACTGGAAGCTCGGCCCTACCGATGCGGCCGCCACGACGCGCCAGTATCGCGAGGGCAGCCTCGTCCTGGAAACCCGGCACGAGACCGCCGCCGGCGTCGTGCGGGTGACCGACTACATGCCGGCCAACGATGGCGCGCATCTCGTCAGGATCGTCGAGGGGCTCGAGGGGACCGTGCCCATGCGGATGCGCCTTCGCGTCCGCTTCGATTACGGATTGGCGGTGCCCTGGGTCTCGCACAACGAACTCGGTGATCTCCGCGCGATCTCCGGACCGCACAAGGTGGTGCTGCGCACCCTAGTGCCGACGTTCGGCCAGGATCAGACCACCGTCTCGGAATTCACGGTGGAAGCCGGTCAGAGCGTGGCCTTCACCCTGAGCTACGGGGCATCCCACGAGGACGACCCGGCGCCGATCCAGCCGCGCAAGGTGCTGTTCGAGACCGATCGCTACTGGCGCGACTGGTCCAGCCGCGCTGCTTCCGGCACACCCTGGGACGCGATCCTGAAGCGCTCGCTGCTCACCCTGAAGGCGCTGATCTACCAGCCGACCGGCGGCATCGTGGCCGCGCCCACCACGTCCCTGCCGGAGGATCTCGGCGGCGTACGCAACTGGGACTACCGGTTCTGCTGGCTGCGCGATTCCACCTTCACGCTGATCGCCCTGATGGATGGCGGCTACCTCGACGAGGCCCGCGCCTGGCGCGACTGGCTGGTGCGCGCCGTGGCTGGGAACCCGGAGCAGGCGCACATCCTCTACGGCATCGCCGGGGAGCGCATGCTGCCCGAGATCGAGCTCGATTGGCTGCCCGGCTACGAGAACTCGAAGCCCGTGCGCATCGGCAACGCGGCGGTGGAGCAGTTCCAGCTCGACGTCTACGGCGAAATCTTCGACGCGCTCTATCAGGCGCACCAACGCGGCCTCCAGGGCGATGCCGACGGCTGGCGCGTCGGCGAAGCGCTGCTGCGCCATCTCGAGAAGGTCTGGTGTACGCCCGACGAGGGCATCTGGGAGGTGCGCGGCGGACGCCGGCACTTCGTTCACTCGAAGGTCATGGCCTGGGTCGCCTTCGATCGGGCCATCCGTTCCTTCGAGGAGGCCGAGACCCGCGAGCAGGATGAGATTCGGACCACCGGTTTGAGCCACCGGCCCAAGGAGGCTCGTGACGTGCCGGTGGCGCGCTGGCGCGAGATCCGCGAGCAGATTCACGCGGAGGTCTGCGCCAAGGGCTTCGACCCTGAGCTGAACAGCTTCGTGCAGTCCTACGGTTCGAAGCGACTCGACGCGAGCCTGCTGCTCATCGCCCATATGGGCTTCTTGCCCCAGGACGACCCGCGGGTGGTCGGCACCGTGGAGGCCATCGGGCACACCCTGATGCGCGACGGCTTCGTGCTGCGCTACGACACCGAGAACCAGACCACCGACGGTCTGCCCGGCGACGAGGGCGCGTTCCTGCCCTGCTCGTTCTGGTACGCCGACAACCTCATCGGTCTCGGGCGCTGCGACGAGGCGCGTGCGCTGATCGAGAGGCTGATCGGCGTCTGCAACGATGTCGGATTGGTGGCGGAGGAGTATGATGTGAAGGCCCGGCGCCTCGTGGGCAACTTCCCGCAGGCTTTCAGCCACGTCACGCTGGTGAACACCATTCTCAACTACAGCCGGGCCAAGGGGCCGGCCAGGGAGCGGAGCAGCGGCTCTGCGGAAGCCGAATCTCCGGGTGCGACCACGCCTGCACCCCAACGGTGCGACGCCTGAGCGTTTCGGACGCTCCAGGCGAACAAGCCCACAGATGAAGGACGACGAGAGATGAGCGGAGCAGATACCAAGCCGAACGCGGCCCTGAGCGAGATCGACAAGCTCAGCATCGACACGCTCCGGACGCTCGCCATCGACGCGGTGCAGAAGGCCAATTCAGGCCATGCCGGCGCCCCTATGGCGCTGGCGCCGGTGGCCTACACCCTATGGAACCGCTACCTGCGCTATGACCCGGCGCACCCGCACTGGCCCAATCGCGACCGCTTCGTGCTCTCGGCCGGTCACGCCTCGATGCTGCTCTACGGCCTGATCCATCTCGCCGGCGTGACCGAGAAGGACGGCGGCAACGCGCCCGCCCTGACCATCGACGACCTCAAGAATTTTCGCCAACTCGACAGCCGGACTCCCGGCCATCCCGAGTACCACTTCACCACCGGCGTCGAGACCACGACCGGTCCCCTCGGTCAGGGCGTGGCGAACTCCGTCGGCATGGCGATGGGCGGCCGCTTTCTGGGCGAGCGCCTGAATCGGCCCGACCTGCCGCTGTTCGACTACAACGTCTACGCCATTTGCTCGGACGGCGATCTGATGGAAGGCGTCGCCTCGGAGGCGGCCTCCATCGCCGGGCACCTGCGTCTGTCGAACCTGTGCTGGATCTACGACAACAACACCATCACGATCGAGGGCCACACCGAACTCGCCTTCTCCGAGGAGGTCGCGGCCCGCTTCCTTGCCTATGGCTGGCAGGTCCTGCGCGTGGCCGATGCCAACGATGTCCACGCGGTCTCGTCGGCTCTGGAGACCTTCCTCCAGTCCAGCGACCGCCCGACGTTGATCGTCGTCAACTCGATCATCGGCTACGGCGCGCCCAAGAAGCAGAACACCGCCAAGGCCCACTCGGACGCGCTCGGCGAGGACGAGGTCAAGGGGGCCAAGCGTGCCTATGGCTGGCCCGAGGACGCGCAGTTCCTGGTGCCCGACGGGGTCTACGACAACTTCCGCAATGGCATCGGCAAGCGCGGTGCCGAACTCTACGCCACCTGGGAGGGCTTCTTCCACGAGGCCAAGGCCGCGGACCCGGTGCATGCCGAGGAACTCGATGCCTATCTCGAGGGCCGGTTGCCGGCCGGCTGGGACAAGGACATCCCGGTCTTCGAAGCGGACGCCAAGGGCCTTGCCACCCGTGAGTCCTCCGGGAAGGTGCTGAACGCCATCGCGCAGCACGTGCCGTTCATGCTGGGCGGCTCGGCCGATCTCGCGCCGTCCAACAAGACCAATCTCACCTTCGAGGGAGCCGGCTCTCTGACACCCTTCGAACCGGGTGGCCGCAACATCCACTTCGGTGTGCGCGAGCACGCGATGGGCTCGATCGTGAACGGCCTCGGCCTCGTCGGTCTGCGTGCCTACGGCGCCACCTTCCTGGTCTTCGCCGACTACATGCGCCCGCCGATTCGTTTGGCGGCCTTGATGGAGGTGCCGGTCTTCCACGTCTTCACGCACGATTCGATCGGCGTCGGCGAGGATGGTCCCACCCACCAGCCGGTGGAGCAACTGCTGACGCTGCGGGCGATCCCGGGGCTCGTCACCCTCCGCCCGGCGGACGCCAACGAGGTCGCGGAATCCTATCGGGTGATCATGAGCCTGAAGGATCAGCCGGCGGTGCTGGCGCTGAGCCGCCAGCCGCTGCCGACCCTGGACCGGTCGACGTACGCCGCGGCGTCCGGCACCGCCAAGGGGGCCTATGTCCTCGCCGATTGCGAGGGAACGCCAGAGGTCATCCTCATCGGCACGGGCTCGGAGGTACAGCTCTGTGTCTCGGCCTACGAGGCGCTGACGGCAGAGGGTGTCAAGGCCCGCGTCGTCTCGATGCCGTCCTGGGACCTGTTCGAGCGTCAGGACGAGGGCTACCGCAACAGCGTGCTGATCCCCGAGGTGCTGGCCCGCGTCGCCGTCGAGCAGGGCTCGGTGATCGGCTGGGACCGCTTTGCGGGCTCGGCGGGCACGATCATCGGCATGCACACCTTCGGCTCCTCGGCGCCGATCAAGGACCTGCAGACCAAGTTCGGCTTCACCCCCGAGAAGGTGCTCCAGGCCGCCCGCGATCAGATCGCTCGACACAGGAAGTAGGCGGCGCGAACGTTTTCCCCTCCCCTTCTGGGGGAGGGCCGAGGGCCGAGTCGGCGCCGCCAGCTTCCCCAGCCGGTCAGCGTGACCGGCCACCCTACCATCCTCTCCTCCCCTCGTTGGGGGGAGATGCACAGAACCGGTGATGGATGTCGGCGACGGGTCTCCCCGCCCGGCGCCCGGACGACGAGGAGTTTCCCATGAACCCGCTCAAGGCTCTCTTTCCCGAACAGGGGCAGGCCGTGTGGCTCGATTTCGTCGCCCGCGGCTTCGTTGCGCAAGGCAAGCTGAAGGCTTTGGTGGACGAGGACGGCCTGCGCGGCGTCACCTCGAACCCCTCGATCTTCGAGAAGGCCATCGGCGGATCGTCGGAATACGATGACGCCCTGAAATCCGTGATGGATCAAGGCGATGCCCGCGTCATCGACCTCTACGAAGGTTGCGCGGTGGCCGACATCCAGGCCGCCGCCGATGTGCTGCGCCCGGTCTACGACGAGAGCGACGGCGCCGACGGCTACGTCAGTCTTGAGGTGTCGCCTTACTTGGCTCTCGACACCGAGGAGACCTTGGCCGAGGCCCGCCGCCTCCACGCGATGGTGGCCCGCGACAACCTGATGGTGAAGGTGCCGGCGACCCGGGAGGGCATTCCGGCGATCCAGGCCCTGACCGCGGACGGCATCAGCATCAACGTCACCCTTCTGTTCTCGGTCGACACCTACGAGGCGGTGGCCCGCGCCTTCATCGCCGGCCTGCAGGCCTTCGCGGCCAAAGGCGGTGACGTATCGAAGGTCGCGAGCGTTGCGAGCTTCTTCATCAGCCGGATCGATGTCGCGGTCGACAAGGCCTTGGACGAGGCCGGCGGCTTCGACGACCTCAAGGGCAAGGTCGCCATCGCCAATGCCAAGCTCGCCTACCAGCGCTACAAGGCTATCCACGCCGAGCCGCAATGGCAGGCCCTCGCGCAGAAGGGTGCCAAGGCGCAGCGCCTGCTCTGGGCCTCGACGGGCGTGAAGAACAAGGCTTATTCCGACGTTCTCTACGTCGAGGCGCTGATCGGCCCCGATACCGTCAACACCATGCCGCCGGCCACCATGGACGCGTTCCGCGATCACGGCACCGTCAAGGCCGCCATCGAGAGCGACGTCTCGGGCGCGCAGGCCGTGATGGCGCGCCTCGCCGAGGCCGGCATCCACATCGAGACGGTCGCCGACACCCTGGTCGACGAGGGCGTGCAACTCTTCATCGACGCCGCCGATAAGCTCCTCAGTGCGGTGGCGGCCAAGCGCATCGACTTCCTGGGGCCGAAGCTCGACGCGCAGACTCTCGTGTTGGGCGAGACGCTCGGCGCCGCCGCCAAGAAGGCGGTCGAGGAGTGGCGCGCGTCCGGCAAGATCCGCCGGCTCTGGGCGCACGACAAGACCGTTTGGAGCGGGACGGACGAAGACCGCTGGCTCGGCTGGTTGCGCATCGTCGAGGACGAGCTCGACCATGTCGCCGACTACGAGGCCTTTGCCGAGGACGTGCGGGCGGGCGGCTTCAGCGACGTCGTCGTTCTTGGAATGGGCGGCTCGAGCCTCGGCCCGGAAGTGCTCGCCGAGACTTACGGCAGCCGCGAGGGCTTCCCCCGTCTGCGGATTCTCGACTCCACCGATCCGGATCAGGTCCGCGAGACGGAGGCTGCGATCAGCCTGCCGACCACGCTGTTCATCGTGGCGAGCAAGTCGGGCTCGACCCTCGAGCCCAACGTCTTCCGGGATTACTTCCTCGGCCGGATGAAGGAGACGGTGGGGGCCGACAAGGCCGGTGCCCATTTCGTCGCCGTCACCGACCCGGGTTCGGCCATGGAAAAGGCCGCGAAGACGGACAATTTCCGAAAGATCTTCTACGGCGTGCCGCAGATCGGCGGGCGCTACTCGGTCCTGTCGGCGTTCGGCCTCGTCCCGGCGGCGGCCTCAGGTATCGACGTGAGGTCCTTCCTCGACACCGCCCGGACCATGGTCCGCTCCTGTGGCCCAGCCGTGCCGCCTGCCCAGAACCCGGGCGTGCTCCTCGGCACCGCCATGGGGGCGGCTGCGCTGAGCGCTGGCCGTGACAAGGTCACGATCGTCGCGTCCCCCGGCATCGACACCTTCGGCGCCTGGGCCGAGCAACTCATCGCCGAATCCACCGGCAAGGCGGGCAAGGGCCTGATCCCCATCGACGGCGAGCCCGTCGACGTACCCGCCGTCTACGGCCGCGACCGCTTCTTCGTCTACCTGCGCCTCGACGGCCGCGCCGATCCTCACCAGGACGAGGCGGTGCGCAACCTCGAGCGAGAAGGCCACCCGGTGGCGCACATCACCCTGGCCAACGAGGAGCAGCTGCCACAGGAATTCTTCCGCTTCGAGATCGCCACGGCGGTCGCGGGCGCGATGCTCGGTATCAATCCCTTCGACCAGCCCGACGTCGAGGCGAGCAAGATCGAGACGAAGAAGCTGTTCGATGCGGCCGAGAAGAGCGGTGCCCTGCCGGGCGAGACACCGATCTTCGCCGACGAGACGATGGCCCTCTACGCGGATCCGTGCAATGCCGGCGCCCTGCCCCGGGCCACCGAAGGGCTCGAGGCGGCCATCGCGGCCCATCTCGCCCGGGCGAAGGACGGCGACTACGTCGCGCTCCTGGCCTATGTGGCCCGCAATCCCGGCCACCACGCGATCCTGCAGGAGGCCCGGGTGGCGCTGCGCGACACGCGCCGCCTCGCCACTTGCCTCGAATTCGGGCCGCGCTTCCTGCACTCCACCGGTCAGGCCTACAAGGGTGGGCCCGATACTGGCGTGTTCCTGCAGATCACGGCCGATCCCTCGGCGGATCTCGCGATTCCCGGTCGCAGCCTCGGTTTCGGCACGGTGGTGGCGGCCCAGGCCCGGGGCGATTTCGCGGTCCTGGCCGAGCGCAGACGCCGGGCCCTGCGCGTCCATATCAAGGGCGGTCAAGTCGAGGCCGGCCTGAAGCGCATCGCCGCGGCGATTCGAGCGGCGCTCTAGCATCGGCTCCAGGGCACCCCCGCCGGGGACCTCGAGAACCGCCCGCTTCCAACAGGGAGCGGGCGGTTCTTTGCCGAGGGAGCTGATCCGAAACGGACGCGGCGGCTCGGGCAGAGACGCGACCGCGACCTACGATGCGAAGCCGTTGTCCCGTCCCCAGATGATGGCCTCGCCGCGGCGATGAATGCCGAGCTTCCGATAGAGTGCGGCAGCGTGGTTGCGCACGGTGTTGGGGGTCAGCCCCAGGCGCTTGGCGATGGCGCCGTCGCCGAGGCCCTGACAGATCAGGCGGAGCACCTCGCCCTCGCGGCGGGTGAGGTCGGGTCTGACCGGCGCTGGCTCCGACGAACTCGGATGACGCAGGCTGCCGAGCTTGTCGATCAGACCGCGGCTGAACCACGAGGTGTCGGCCATCACGGTCTCGATCGCATCGAACAATTCACGCTCGGAGCGCTTGCGATCGCTGATGTCCTGCAGCACCGCGAGGAGACAGGGTTCGTCGCCGATGGTGACGCTCTCGGCCGAGACGAGGCAGTCGAGATCGATTCCATCCCGGCTGCGCAGGCAGGCCTCGAAGCCGAGAACGCTGCCTTGCGCGGCAAGGTCATGGCCGAAGCGCTCGCGCTGAGCGCCGTTGGCCCAAAGGCCGATCGCATCGAGTTCGTGCCCCACCACGGCGTCCTCCGCATGACCGAAGGTCCGCGTGAAGGCTTGGTTGATTCCGATCACGGCGAGGCCATCGGCCCGACACAGCAGAGTCGGAACGGGCGTGAGGCGGAACGCCGTTGCGAAGCGCTCCTCGCTGTGGCGCAAGGCTGTCTCGGCCTTCTTGCGCAATTCAAGATCGGCGAAGGTGAAGAGCATGCAGGGCTCGTCGCCCATGTCGATGGGCTGGCCTGCCACGATGACGAACCGGGTACCGCCGTCGGGCAAACGCAGGCAGGCCTCCATCTGCGGGATCGTCTCGCCCGCGTTGAGGCGTGCGATGGCCAAGTCCCGGCTGCGGGCCTCGTTGAGCACGTCGACCTCATAGACGCTGCGCCCGATGATGTCCGCGCTGCGATAGCCCGTCATTTCCAGGAAGCCGAGATTGACCTTCACGTGGCGGAGGTCTGACAGCCGGCAGATCACGGCCGGTGCCGGGTTCGCGTTGAATGTCTTCTCGAAACGTTCTTCGGCCGCGAATTGCGAGGTGACGTCGGCCAGGATCAGCACGAGGCAATCGGGCTTGCCCGCCGCATCCCTGATGATGAGGCTGCGGATGCGCTGCATCACATCGAATTCGGGCCGGTCCGTTCGTCGGACATTGACGATGACCTCATCGAAGGTCTCGCCGGCGAGAACGCGCTCGATCGGCGTGCGCGTGATGACGTGGTTGTTGCGGTAGCGCAGGACAAAGGTCTCGCGAAATGCCGAGACCGTTCCGCCCAGTTCGGCGAGGTCAGCCGCCCCGTGCATCGCGAGGGCGGCCTCATTGGCCCAGGCAATGCGCTGATCGGGCTCGATGAGGATCACGCCCTCGGAGAGCCCGGCGATGATTTGGTGCAGCTGAGAACGGTCGACACCCGTCGTCAAAGGTTTTGGCATCCTGTGTACAGAAGCGGCGTCGACACCGGAGAGGACGCCCGGGTGCGTCGGCGCCCCTCACGCGAACGAATCCGTTCGCCCGAGGAACAAACGCAGGAGCGTCCGACTCGTTGCCGAGATGTTCCGGACCGGGAAGCGTGGCCGCTGCTTTGCATGCAATATTCCTGCTGAATGGGTTAGGCGGGAGATCGCGATGTGCCAAGGTGACGATCCGAGTTGTAGCCACTTTCCCGAGCACCGACGGCGCCTGCTGGGCGACCTCGAACCGGAGCGGCGAGCCTTCCTGAAGAGCGGCTTCGTCGCCTCGGGTGGCGCCGCCGCTCTGATGGCCGGTGGCCTCACGTTGCCCGGTGTCGCCCTTGCCCAGGCGAGCGCGCAGCGTGGCCCCAAGCGGACGGCGCATTACCACCTGCCGGCCACGGCCGAGACCGTGCATTGGGGCTATTTCAGCCGCAGCCTGAAACCGCAGATCGAGATCGATTCCGGCGATTACGTCACCATCGAAACCCTGACGCACCATGCCAACGACGATGCCGAGCGCATGGTCAACGGCGATCCCGGTGCAGAGAGCGTCTTTCTCTGGACAAAGGAGAAGAAGGGCGTCGCCCGGCGCGGGGCCGGCCCGGAGGACACCAAATTCGGACCCGGCGGCGGCCTCGGCGTGCATATCTGTACCGGCCCGGTGGCGATCCGTGGAGCCGAGCCCGGCGATGTCCTCGAGGTCCGCATCCTGGACGTGATGCCCCGCCCCTCGGCCAACCCGACCTTCAAGGGCCGCACCTTCGGGAGCAACGCCGCTGCGAACTGGGGTTACCACTACAAAGACATGATCACCGGTGATCGGCCCCGCGAGGTGGTGACGATCTACGAGGTCGATGCCACGGGCGCGCGCGACTGGGCACAGGCGGTCTACAGCTTTCGCTGGCCGGGCGTGACGGACCCGTCCGGTGTCGACCACCCGACCATCGACTATCCGGGCCTGCCGGTGGACCACACCCGCACGCAGCGTAATTTCGATGCGCTCAAGGGCTTCCGCGTGCCGATCCGACCGCATTTCGGGACAATGGGCTTGGCACCCAAGGAAGCCGAGATGGTGAACTCGATCCCGCCGAGCTACACCGGCGGCAACATCGACAACTGGCGCATCGGCAAGGGCGCGACCCTCTACTATCCTGTCGCCGTGCCGGGCGCCCTGTTCTCGGTGGGTGACCCCCATGCGAGCCAGGGCGATTCCGAACTCTGCGGCACCGCCATCGAGTGCTCGCTCACCGGCACCTTCCAGTTCATCCTGCACAAGAAGGCGGACCTTCCGGGCACGGCCCTCGAGACCCTCGATTTCCCGATGATCGAGACGGCCGAGGATTGGGTGCTCTCGGGCTTCAGCTACCCGAACTATCTGGCCGATCTCGGGCCCGACGCGCAGACCGCGATCTTCGCCCAATCCTCCATCGACCTCGCCATGCGCGATGCCTTCCGCAAGATGCGCCGGTTCCTGATGCATGGACACGGACTGACCGAGGACGAAGCGATCTCCCTCATGTCCGTCGCGGTGGATTTCGGCATCACTCAGGTGGTGGACGGCAATTGGGGCGTCCACGCCATCGTGAAGAAATCGATCTTCCCGGTGCGAGTAACCTGATCCGCAGCCTTCGCGCCGGTCAGAGTCGACCGGCGCGCACGGACAGGGGCCAGCGGATGTCCCGCTGCACGGTGGGGGCGCCCCAGGCCGCGGCCAGGGCATCCTGGAATGCCGTGATGAGCGCCCGGCCCAACGCCGTTTCCAATGCCCGGACCGCCGACCAGGTCTCTGTGTAGCCGATCAGCTCGGAGCGTCCCCAGGACAGCCTGATGGCAAGTTCTGGCATCGCAACGGCCGGGAAGGGGAACGGGAGCGTGCGATAGCCGTCTTCGACGTGGCGGCGCTCGGGCGGCCAATAGGGGCCGAGGGTTCCGCCATAGAAGCGCTGCGTCACGGCATCGATCGCCGCATCATCGATGTGCAGCACCCAGTATGTGATGAGCGCCAGGATGCGCGACCCGTCGCACCTCGGTGTAGAAGGTCGGGAGTTCGAGCCAGTGGGCTGCCTGCGCGACCGGCACGAGGCCGCGCGCGCCGCCGGCTGACCGCTCCGCTCGGCGGGCGCCACGCTGTAGGCGACGCGGGCATGCGGCCTCGCAGGGGCAACCTGCGCGGCGCTCGCATCCGCGGCGATGACGTGTTCGAATCGATCGGCAAGCAGGACTGAGAGCTGCCCGGTGCCGCAGGCGCAATCGAGGGCCACGGACTGCCCCGGCGCGGCATCCGCGAGCGCATCGGCCAGGGCCCCCTGATTAGGTCCGTCGGTGCGCTGCATACTCGGCCGCATGGGCCGAAAAATGATCCTGGAAACACGTCATCGCTGTCAGGCCCTTCTGACTCAAGGGGCCGCCCCGAACCGACCGGGGCGGGTCCCGGTCGCGAGCGCCACGTTCCGAGCGAGAGGCTTGAGCCCGCGATCCGGGCGGTCCGGCGGCTCCCGGTCTTTGCTCGGGGATGTCTCGACCGCACAGACAGATTAACCGAGGCGGAGCCGCGGCTCTCGCTGCCGCCTCCCAGCTCGTGCCCTCCGAACGAAGTTATACGGAGCCTGGGCTCAGCACCGGGGCCGGCCCCTCGGAGACGTCGCCCCGAGTTGCCGACTTCGATCGCGTGCGTCAGCAGCTCAGGCGCCGACCTTCCCGACGGCCGAAGACCCGATAATGTGCGGCGCCGGATTCCATCTGGCCGCGATTGACGGCCCGGCGGACATCGGGGTTGCAGCGCAGGTATTCGGCCTCGTCGAAGCCATAGTCCCGTCGGCCGGAGCCGCGGCCGCGGTCCCGGAAATCGCCATCGCGATCACGATATCCGTCGTCCCTACCCCGATATCCGTCGTCGCGGCCGCGATAGCCGTCTTCGTATCCGCGGTAGGGCTGGGCCAGGACAGGGCTCACCGAGCCGAGGACCGTCAGCCCCAGAACCGCCGCTGCACAGAGTGACTTCATGTCCGTAATTCTCCTTGCCGGACGCGGAAAACGGTTCCGCTTGTGTTTTGGTTCAATCCGCTGCGACGATCCGGCCTTCGAGGCCGAACAGGCGACCGAGACCGCGCACCCGGTTGAGGATCCGATCACCGGGAAGGGAACCCAGGTCCGCGGGAAGGGTCAGCGTCACCCGGCCACTCTCGATGGTGACGGGAATCCGCCCGAGGGCTCCCGCCATGCCGGCCGAGAGCGGAAAGGCGAGGCGCAGCAGGGCGCCGAGCAGACGGGCGCGCTCGAACAGGCGGGGGCCCGCCAGGTTGCGCAGCATCGGGCTCGCCTTCTCGGGGGCGATTCCCTCGTGGCGGAAGTAGATGGCCAGTGCCAGATAGGCCCGGCCTGGATGGTCGATCCCGACGAAAGCCGCGTGGGTGATCACGTTGACGCTCTGCTCGCCGCGGTAATCCGGGTGCGCCCGCCAGCCGATATCGGACAGGAGGCAGGCTGCGTGGCGCAGGCGACGCTCGTCGGCAGTCTCCGGTTGATCGAGGCTGGCGATGAAGCGGTCGCTCCAGGTGATGAGGTCCTCCGCATGGCCCGGCGAGCGGGCACGCAAGGTGTTCAATTCGGCCGCCGCCGCCAGCAGCGGGTCGGCAAGGCGTGCGTCGCGGTCGAGCTGCTCGTAGAGCAGGCCCTCGCGCACGCCGCTGGCGGAGACGGCGAGCTCGCGCGGACGTCCGATCCGGATGATCTCTTCCAGCACCACGGCCCCGTAAGCGAGGAGGGGACGGCGCGCTTCGGAGACGCTCTCCACATCCTGCAGCAGGGCCGCGTCGGTGCGCTCCACCACTTCGAGGAAGTTCAGCTCGTCCGACGGCTCGACGCTGTAGCCGTGCATGACGTGCAGCGGGTATCCCCGGGCCGATTGGTGCAGCCGCGCGAGCGCGCGCCACGTCCCCCCGACGGCGTAGAAGCTGCGCCCGCGCAGGGTCTCCAGCTGGGGCGCCGCCTTCTTCAGGTTCTCCCGGACGATCTTGAGGGCCTTCTTGACCGAGCCGCCCGAGAGATCCTGGAGGGCAAGGCCGCCGAGCGGCATCGTCACGCCCATCCCCACCGTGGCCCCGCGCACATCCACCAGTTCCAGGGAGCCCCCGCCGAGGTCGCCCACGACCCCGTCGGGCGCGTGGAAGCCCGAGATGACGCCGAGCGCCGAGAGCTCGGCCTCGCGCCGGCCGGAGAGCAGTTCGATGCGCTGGCCGCAGGCGGCTTCCGCCGCGGCGAGAAATTCTTGGCCGTTCTCGGCGTCGCGCGCGGCGGCGGTGGCCAGCACGAAGGTGCGCGACACGCGCATGGTTTCGCACAGCACGCGGAAGCGCGCGAGCGCGACCAGTGCCCGGCGCACCGCCTCCTCGTTGAGGCGGCCCGTGGAGAGCACGTTGCGGCCGAGGCCGCACAGCACCTTCTCGTTATAGAGCGGAGTGGGCGCCCGGGTTAGGCCGTCATAGGCGACAAGCCGTACCGAGTTCGAGCCGATGTCGATGATCGCCACCGGCTCGATGTGGTCCCCGGCCCCGGACAAGGGGATGCCCTGGACGGGCGCGGGGCGGGCTGGGTCGAGGCCCATGCGGGCTCCTCTGGACGGTCCGTCAGCCACGCTGCGCGCGTCGGCTCAGGGCGCGCGGGCTCGACTTCTTCGACGACTTGCCGCGCCCGGAGAGGCTCGGATTCGTCATGAAATACTTGTGCGCATTGAACGGCTCCTCCCCTTCGGCAGGTTGGATCCGTTCGCTGGCACCAGACGCCAGTACACGCCAGCTTTGGCGGTTGTCGAGGAGATTGGCCAGCATGATCTGGTCCAGCACCTGCTGATGCACCGTTGGATTGGTGATCGGCAGGAGCGCCTCGACGCGCCGATCGAGATTCCGGCTCATCAGGTCGGCTGACGAGATGTAGACGACGGCCTTGGGGTGGGGCAGCCCGACACCGTTGCCGAAGCAGTAGATGCGTCCATGCTCCAGGAAGCGCCCGACGATCGATTTGACGCGGATCGTCTCCGACAGCCCCGGGATTCCCGGGCGCAGACAGCAGATGCCGCGCACCACGCAGTCGATCTGGACCCCCGCCTGGGAGGCGTCGTAGAGCGCATCGATGATCTGCTGGTCGACCAGCGAGTTGCATTTGATCCAGATCGCGGCCGGGCGTCCGGCCTTCGCATGGGCCACCTCCGCCTCGATGTTCTCCAAGAGGCGCGGTTTCAGGGTCAACGGCGAGACCGACATCCGCTCCAGCTCGGCGGGCTCGGCGTAGCCGGTGATGAAGTTGAAGATCCGGCTGACGTCCCGCGCCACGGCGGGATCGGCGGTGAAGAAGGACAGGTCGGTGTAAATGCGCGCGGTGATCGGATGGTAGTTGCCGGTGCCGACGTGGCAGTAGGTGACGAGGCGGTCGCCCTCGCGCCGGACCACCATCGACAGCTTGGCATGGGTTTTGAGTTCGATGAAGCCGAACACGACCTGCGCGCCGGCCTTCTCCAGGTTGCGCGCCCAGCGGATGTTGGCCTCCTCGTCAAAGCGGGCCTTCAGCTCGACCAGCGCCGTCACCGACTTGCCGAGCTCGGCGGCTTCCGCCAGGGCCGCAACGATCGGCGAGTTCGAGGAGGTGCGGTAGAGCGTCTGCTTGATCGCCACCACGTTGGGGTCGCGGGCGGCCTGGGCGAGGAACTGCACCACCGCATCGAAGGATTCGTAGGGGTGGTGGACGATGAAGTCCTTCTGTCGGATCGCCGCGAAGACGTCGCCGCCGCTCTCGCGAATGCGCTCGGGGAAGCGGGGGTTGTAGGACTTGAACTTCAGGTCCGGCCGATCGATGCCGACGATCTGCGATAGCTCGTTGAGGGCGAGCATCCCCTCCACGAAGATCACCGCGTCGCTGCTGATCTCGAGCTCGTCGGCCACGAAGGCACGCAGGTCCTCGGGCATCCCGGCCTCGACCTCCAGCCGGATGACGACGCCGCGGCGGCGCTGCTTGAGGGCCGTCTCGAAATGCAGGACGAGATCCTCGGCCTCCTCCTCGATCTCGAGGTCCGAGTCGCGGATGACGCGGAACGCGCCCTGTCCGCGCAAGGCATAGCCGGGGAAGAGCCGCCCGGTGAACAGCACGATGACCTGCTCGATGGCGATGAAGCGGGCGGTCGCATCGTTCTCGGCATCCGGCAGGCGCACGAAGCGGTCGAGCACCGCTGGCAGACGGATCAACGCGCGTAGGGTCCGGCCGTCGCGGGGGCGCACCAGCATCAGTGCGATGGTGGAGCCGAGATTCGGGATGAACGGGAACGGGTGCGCCGGATCGATGGCGAGCGGCGTCAGGACCGGAAAGACGTGGTTGAGGAAGTAGTCCTCCAGCCACGCCTTGTGATCCTGGGTCAGGCCCGCGGGCTCCATGAGCTCGATGCCGACGCCGAGGAGTTCACCGCGCAGCTCGCGCCAGCGCGCCTGCTGGTCGAGGGCGAGGCGAGAGACCTCGGTTCCCACCCGCGCCAGCTGCTCGGCCGGGGTCAGGCCGTCCTGCGAGGGCAGGACGAGACCGGCACGAACCTGGTCGTGCAGGCCAGCGACCCGCACCATGAAGAATTCGTCGAGGTTGTTGGCCGAGATTGAGAGGAACCGGACCTGCTCCAGGAGGGGGTGGTTGGCGTTCGAGGCCTCCTCCAGCACCCGGCGATTGAACTGGAGCCAGGACAGTTCGCGGTTGACGAAGCGCTCGGGCGAGTGGCGCAGGGCGAGCCCTGCCTCCCGCACGGAATCACGCGCCTCCGCACCTGGGAGGCCGTCGGCGGGAGGGAGCGGCAGGTCTCCGGGAGGCGGCAGGTCGAGATCGGCATCGGGCAGGGCATTGGATACGGGCGCCTTGGCATCCGCGAGCGCGTCCCGGATCGTCTTCCCCGGCTGAGGTTTGGAGGCTACCGCTGCGGGCTGCCCGGTCCGCCGGGCGGCGGGCCGGGCAGCCCGCGTGCGGCCCTCGGTGACACGCGGGGTTCCGGCATCCGATGCGGTCGTGTCCGAGTCCATGTCCGCCAAGAGTTCGTCTCCTACAGGTCTTCGAGGGTCGGCGTCGTAGCATGGGCCGGGCCGGCGTTTGTGACGGTTGCATGACGATCTTCGGCCGTTGGTCGTGTAGCCAGGCCGCCGTCAGATCGGGGCATGATCCCCGGGATCCGTCTCGTCCTCGTCCTCCGGTTCTTCGGCCCCGAAGCCAAGGCGCTCCAGCACCGCCAGCGCCAGTGGCTTGGTGATGCGTCGACCCCGGCTCAGGGCATCCCGGTCCAGGGCGGTGACCACTTCTCGGGCGCGCCCGAGAGAGCGGTCGATCCGCAGGGCCAGGGCCTCCACGATGGCGAGATCCACCACCAGCTGCCGGTCGACGAACAGCTTGACGAGGACCGCGCGCAACAGGGCGTCGTCCGGGGGCAGGATGGTGGCGCCGGGGGCGAGGCGCAGGCGGGAACGCAGGTCCGCCGTCGTCAGGCCCAGCCCCTCCACCGAGGTGGCGGAGGTGACCAGCACCGGGCAGCCCCGTTCGCGCGCGAGGTTGAGGAGGTGGAACAGGGCCGCCTCGTCGCGGGGCGCGCTCCCGTCCGCTCCCACTCGGTCGATGTCCTCGATCACCAGGGCGCCGTTGGAGAGGAAGCGCGGCACCGTCGCAGCGGTGATCTCTGAAGCCTGGGCCGTCCAGGCGTGGGAGCGGGTCGCCCAGATCGAGGCGAGATGGCTCTTGCCGCTCCCCGGTGGTCCGGTGAGCAGGCACACCGTGTCGGGCCAGTTGGGCCAAGCCTCGACCAGCGTATAGGCAGCCTCGTTGGCCGGGCCTACGAGGAAGTCCTCGCGGCCGTAGCGCGGGTCGGCCGGCAGGTCGAAGGCCAGCTGCTTCGGGGGGACGGTGTCGCGGGTTGCCATTCAGGGTTCAGGCTTCGACAGGAGCGCGGGTGCGTCCGCGTAGTAGAGCGGACTCTGGAGGTAACGCTCCAGGACGAAGCGGACCAGCACGCCGATGGACGCCGCCACCGGAACGGCCAGCAACAGCCCGAGGAATCCGAACAGCGAGCCGAAGGCGAGGAGTGCGAACATCAGCCAGACCGGGTGAAGACCCACCGATTCGCCCACGAGCTTGGGCGAGATGATGTTGCCTTCGAGGAACTGTCCCACCACGAACACCCCGATGGTCAGGCCGATATGCAGCCAGTCGGAACCTGGCCAGAACTGCGCCAGGGCGACCCCGACCGAGAGCAGGAAGCCGGTCAGCGTCCCCACGTAGGGGATGAAGGTGAGGAAGCCGGCGATCAGGCCGATGAGAACGCCGAAGTTCAATCCGACGAAAAAGAGGCCGACGGCGTAGAAGGTACCGAGGATGAGGCAGACCAGGGTCTGCCCGCGGACGAACCCCGTCACCGCCCCGTCGATCTCGCGCCCGAGGCGCCGGACCACCGGGCGATGCCGGGGAGGCACCCAGCCGTCGAGGGTCGCGATCATCCGGTCCCAATCGACGAGGAGGTAGAATGCCACCACGGGCGTGACGACGAGGAGCGACGCGATGGAGATCAGCGCTTGGCTGCCCGACCACAAGGATTTCAGGAAGGTCAGGAACCAGGTGCCGCCCTGTCCCACCAAGGTGCCGACCTGCGACTGCAGATCGGTGAGCACGTCGGCGCCTCCCACCCGCTGCAGCAGTGGGCCGGCCCGTTCGGCGAGGATGCCCTGCAGCCGTGAGACCATGCCGGGCAGAGTCGCCACGAGGGCGGAGACCTGATTGGCGGCGAGCGGCACCACGAGAAGCAGGGCCACCACGAGCCCGACGACGAAGACCGCAAGGATGAGGAGCGAGGCCGAGAGCCGCCCGAGCCCAAGGCGCTCGAGTCGGTCCGCGATCGGGTCGAGGAGGTAGGCCAACGCGAGGCCCGCCACGAAGGGCAGCATGACGTCGGCGAGCAGATAGAGCAGGAGGGCGACGCCCACGAGGGCCATCAGCCCGATCATCGCCCTGCCGCGCATCGGCCGTTCCCCGTCCCAATCGTCGTGTGCGCGACGTCGCCGTTCGCGGATCAACAGTGGGAACGGGAGGGGACGCGGTCAAGGCTGCAGGGCGCATGCCGACGTTTCGCGTGCGCCGCTGTCGGAGCCTCGGCTGCGGACCTTGGTGCGAATCCCCGCGACCTGCGATGCGCTCGCTGCGAGGACGGACTCGCGAAGGCGCGCGGGAGCGGTTAGAGGTCGCGGAACACGGACCTTCGGAGAGCGGCGCGGATGACCGGCGAGCCCAGACACGGAATGACCTACGCGGACGCGGGCGTCGACATCGATGCTGGCAACGCCATGGTCGAGACGATCAAGCCGCTGGTGCGCGCCACGCGCCGGCCGGGGGCGGATGCCGAGATCGGCGGGTTCGGCGGCCTGTTCGATCTGAAGGCCGCAGGTTTCAAGGATCCGATCCTGGTGGCGGCCAATGACGGCGTCGGCACCAAGGTGAAGATTGCCATCGAGACGAACCGGCACGACACCATCGGCATCGATCTCGTGGCCATGTGCGTCAACGACATCATCGTACAGGGCGCCGAGCCGCTGTTTTTCCTCGACTATTTCGCTACCGCCAAGCTGGTGCCGGGGGTGGGCGCCGACATCGTGCGCGGCATCGCGGCCGGGTGCCGGCTCGCCGGCTGTGCGCTGATCGGTGGCGAGACTGCCGAGATGCCGGGCCTCTACGACGGCTCCGATTACGATCTGGCCGGCTTCAGCGTCGGGGCGGCCGAGCGCGGGACCCTGCTGCCGCGCGGCAACATCGTGCCCGGCGATGTCGTCCTGGGCCTGCCGTCCTCGGGCGTCCATTCCAACGGCTTTTCGCTGGTGCGCCGCATCGTCGAGAAGAGCGGCCTGTCCTACGACGATCCCGCGCCCTTCGAGCCTGCCCGGACCCTCGGCGAGGCCCTGCTGGAGCCAACCCAGATCTACGTCAAGCCGCTGCTGGCGGCCCTGCGCACCACCGATGGGATCAAGGCCCTCGCCCACATCACCGGCGGCGGTTTCCCTGACAACCTGCCCCGGGTGCTGCCCGACGGCGTCGGCATCAGCATCGACCTCGACGCGATCATCCCGCCCCCGGTCTTCGGCTGGCTGTCGGAGGTCGGCGGAGTCGCCGAATCCGAGATGCTGCGCACCTTCAACTGCGGCATCGGCATGGTCGTGGTGGTGGCGCCCGAGAGCGTGAGCGCCGTGTCGAAGGCCCTCGACCTGGGTGGTGCCTCCCCGGTCCGCCTCGGCCGCATCACCCCGCGTGGGGCCGAGCCCGTGACCTTCGAAGGCCGGCTCGCCTTCTGATGGCGGCCGCGCAGACATCATCGGTCGGAGGCAAGACCCGTGTCGCGATCCTCATTTCGGGGCGCGGCTCGAACATGGCTTCGCTGATCGCGGCGGCCGAGGCGCCGGATTATCCCGCCGAGATCGTGCTGGTGGCATCCAACCGGCCCGAAGCGCCCGGCCTGACCTACGCCGCTGAGCGTGGCATCCCGACCCGTGCCCTCGATCACAGGGCCTATTCGAGCCGGGAGGCCTTCGACGCCGCGCTGAACGTCGAATTGGAGGCGGCCGGTATCGACCTCGTGTGTCTCGCCGGATTCATGCGGATCTTCACCGCCGGGTTCGTCGAGACCTGGGCCGGCCGGATGATCAACATCCATCCCTCCCTGCTGCCGTTGTTCAAGGGCGTGCACACCCATGAACAGGCGCTCGCCGCCGGGGTGCGGCTGCATGGCTGCACCGTGCATTACGTCGTGCCCGAGCTCGATGCCGGCCCCATCATCGCACAGGGGGCCGTGCCGGTCCGGCCCGGCGACGATTCCGACGCCCTTGCCGCTCGCATCCTGGTGCAGGAGCACCGGCTCTATCCCCAAGCCTTGGCTCTCGTCGCGGGCGGAAAGGCCCGGCTCGATGGCGCGCGGGTGGTATTCTCGGAGGAGGTGCCGGAGGCGGAGGGGGCGCTGCTCAGCCTGTAGGCGGGCAGACGCCGCAGCCGCCTCACGCGTTCGGCAGATGCGTCGCCAGAGCTTCCAGCACCGCCATGCGAACGGCCACGCCCATCTCGACCTGCTCTCTGATGAGCGACTGCGCCCCGTCGGCGATTTCCGAAGAGATCTCGACGCCGCGGTTCATCGGGCCCGGATGCATCACGAGGGCGTCGGGTGCGGCCAGCCGCAGCCTGTCGGCATCGAGGCCGAAATAGCGGAAATACTCCTTCACGGAGGGCACGAAGGAGCCGTTCATGCGCTCGCGCTGCAGGCGCAGCATCATGACGATGTCGCAGCCCTCCAGGCCCTTGCGCATGTCGGTGAAGACCTCGACACCGAAGCGCTCGATGCCGGTGGGCAGCAGGGTCGAGGGTCCGATCACCCGGACCCGCGCACCGAGGGCCTGCAGCAGGATGAGGTTCGAGCGGGCCACGCGACTGTGCAGGACGTCGCCGCAGATCGCGACCCGCAAACCTTCGATCCGGCCCTTGTTGCGCCGGATCGTCAGCGCGTCGAGGAGCGCCTGCGTCGGGTGCTCGTGGGCACCGTCGCCGGCATTGACCACCGCACAGTCGACCTTGCGGGCCAGGAGGTGCACGGCGCCGGCCGCGTGATGGCGCACCACGATGATATCGGGCCGCATGGCGTTGAGGGTGGCGGCGGTGTCGATGAGGGTCTCACCCTTCTTCACCGAGGACGAGGCCACCGACATGTTCATCACGTCGGCTCCAAGGCGCTTGCCGGCGAGCTCGAAGGAACTCTGCGTCCGCGTCGAGGGCTCGAAGAACAGATTGATCTGGGTGCGGCCGCGCAGGGTGGTGCGCTTCTTCTCGACCTGACGCGAGAGGGCTACGGCGTCCTCCGCCCGGTCGAGGAGGATCTCGATGTCGGGTCGGGTGAGCCCCTCGATCCCGAGCAGGTGCCGGTGGGGGAAGCTGGGAGGGGCGGCTGTCATGGTGGGTCCAGGGCTATAGGCCGCCCCGCAGGGGCCGGCAAGCGCGCGCGGAGCGCCCGCCGGGCTGGCGTCGTCAGACCCCGGGGGCCACCAGCGGCCGTAGGGATTCGGCCAGATCCGTCAGGCTCAGGCCGCCCTTCTGCAGGACCCGATCCGCACGCCCCGCGAGCCGCCTGCGGTCGTCGGCCGTGATGTCCTTGGCGGTGAGGACGACGACCGGGATATCGCGCCACTCGGCCTGCTCGCGCAGGGCTCTCAGAAAGCCGAAGCCGTCCATCTCCGGCATCATCAGGTCGAGGAGGATGAGGCAGGGCTTCTTGGCCGCCGTCGCCTCCAGGCCGGCCACACCGTTCTCGGCCGAGGCGACGCGCCAGCCCTCGCGGGTCAGCATCGCGGAGAGGCGCTCGCGGGCATCCGGATCGTCATCGATGATCAGCACCGGGCCCTTGTGCTCGGAGGGCTTGAACCGCTCCATGGCCGACTTGAGCTGGCCCCACTCAATCGGCTTCTGCAGGTAGTCGGTGGCGCCCAGCGAGAAGGCGAGGTTCTGCTCGTCGAGCACCGTCACCATGATGATCGGGGTCGCGCCGAGTTCCGGGTCGGCCCGCAGGGTACGCAGCACCGACCAGCCATCCATGCGCGGCATCGTCACGTCGAGGAGGATCACCCGGGGCTTGAGCTCGCGGGCCCGCTCCACGCCCTCGCGCCCGTCACGGGCGGTGGCCACGGTGAAGCCGTCGCGTTCCAGGAAGCGCGCCAGGAGATCGCGCGTCGCGGCGTCGTCGTCGATGATCAGGACATGGCCGCCGACGATCGGTCGTGCCTCGCCGGTCCGGTGCAGAGAGTCGTGGTCCTGATGAGCCGCCGCGAGCGGGTTTGGAGGCACGTAGGTCGCCGGCACCGCTAGGGTGAAGGTCGTGCCGGCTCCCTTCTCGCTCTCCACCTCGATGCGGCCACCC
The DNA here is from genome assembly GCF_059816145.1 of Methylobacterium sp. 001424705. NCBI lineage: Bacteria > Pseudomonadati > Pseudomonadota > Alphaproteobacteria > Hyphomicrobiales > Methylobacteriaceae > Methylobacterium > Methylobacterium sp. 001424705. The sequence goes on from NZ_JCBANU010000013.1 coordinate 48,377, forward strand.
AGCATCTCGGCGAAGGCGCGGGTGATGGCGAGGCCGAGGCCGGTGCCGCCGAACCGGCGGGTGGTCGAGGCGTCGGCTTGGGTGAAGCGCTGGAACAGCTTGGCCTGCTGCTCGGGGGTCATGCCGATACCGGTGTCCGTCACGCGGAAGACGAGCCAGTCGGCCCCCTCGCGCGCCGTGCGGGTGACCCCCAGGGTGATGCGCCCGGCCTCGGTGAACTTCGCCGCATTGCTCAGGAGGTTGATGAGGCACTGGCGCAGCTTGGTTTGGTCGGTCTGCGCCTCGCCGAGGTCGTCCGCGATCTCGAGGGCCAGGCTGTTGCCCTTCTTGTCGACCAGCGATTCCACGGTGGCGGCGACGTCGCGCACGGTCTCGGCTACCGGGAAGGCCTCGGCATAGATCTCCATGCGCTCGGCCTCGATCTTCGAAAGGTCGAGGACATCGTTGATGAGGCCCAGCAGGTGGCGGGCGTTCGCCTCGATCTTGCGCATGTCGGCGAGGAGTCCCTCCTCGCCGAGATCCTCGATCTCCTCCTGCAGCATCTCGGAATAGCCGATCACCGCCGAGAGCGGGGTCCGCAACTCGTGGCTCATGTTGGCCAGGAACTGGCTCTTGGCGCGGTTGGCCTCCTCGGCCGCCTCCTTGGCGGCCTCCAGGGCGAGTTCCGCTTCCTTGCGGGCGGTGACGTCGGAATGGGTGCCGACCCATTCGCGGATGCTGCCGTTCTCTTCCAGGATCGGGACGGCACGGGCCGACATGATCCGCCACACCCCGTCCTGGCGGCGGACACGGTGCTCGATCTCGTAGGGCGCGAGGGTTTCCAGGGCCTGGAGCCAGGCCGCGTTGGTGCGTTCGCGGTCGTCGGGATGAATCGAGCCCAGCCATCCGGCTCCGGCGGCCTCCTGGGGCGTCTGACCGGTGAAGCGGGTCCATTCGGAGGGGGTCACCTCGAATCCGCCTTCCGGATTGGTCGTCCAGACGATGGCGGTGGTGGCCTCGGTGAGGGAGCGGAAGCGCTCCTCGCTGTGGCGCATGCGCTCCTCGGAGAGCTTGCGCAGGGTTTCGTCCGAGACCACGAGTCCGACGCCGTCGGCCTGGGCGCCGCCGGTGCGTGCGGAGCCGGTCCGTCCGCGCAGGGGATAGAAGCTCATCTGGAAGTGGCGCACCCCGCGTGGTGCGCTCGGGGTGGGCACCGCCACGTCAACGTTGGTGGTCACCAAGCCCTCGTCGCGGGCGGCTTTGAGCTTCGGGATGAGCTGCTCCTGCAGCGTCGGTACGTTCGCCCAGATCGGCGCACCGAGATCGGCGCCGAATCCGCGCTCATTCATGGTGGCGAGCGCCCGGTTCATGTTCTGAATCGTCAGGTCACGGTCGAGGAAGCCGAGGCCGACGGGTGCGTTGGCGAAGACGCCGTCGAGGAGGGCGGCGGTGCGCTGCTCGTCGCGACGGCGCACCAAGGCGAGGCGCCCGAGCAGCCCGACCGCACCCAGGGCCGAGGCGATCGACACCAGCAGCAGCACGAGTGAGAGCACCCGGTCCCGCTCCTCGCTGACGGCGAGGACAGCGGTAGCGTGGTTCTGGACACCCTTGGCGGCCCCCCGCACGCCGTCCATGGTGCGCTTGCCCTCCCCCAGGCGAGCCAGCGAGACGGCCGCGTCGTAGCCCTGGTTCCGGCGCAGGTCGATGACGTGGGCGGCGTAGTTCCGCTTCGCTTCCACGAAACGGCGCAGGTCGCGCATGTGTTCGGGCGCCTGGGCATCGGTCTGCTTCGTCAGGGTCTCGATGGTATCGAGCTGCCCGTCGATGGTGTTCTGGGCCGCCTGATAGGGCTCGAGGTAGGGTTCCTCACCGAACAGCACGTAGCCGCGCATGCCGGTCTCGAGCTCGACCATGTTCGACAGCAGGCGCTCGCTCTCCCTGAGGATCGCGTGCTGGCGCGCCGCTTCGGTGCGACTGGCCTCGCCGGCCAGATAGTTTCCGATGCCGGCTGCCACCGCGATGCCGATGAGCACCAGGGCGAGGGGGGAGCTCGGCAGGCCCGCGAGGATGCGGGGCTTGCGCCAACCACGATCGGGACGCTTCGGGTAGGCGCTGGTCATGCGATGCGGTTCACGGGGTTGACGCCCGGGCGGGCGGGAGGAAGGGCCGGCGTGGTCGCGGCGGCGATGGTGTTGTGCTCCAGCCCCACCACGACAGGATCGGAGAAACAGGATCACGGGTCCGACGCTCGCAAACGCGCCGGCGCCGTTTCCGTTCATCCCGGGGCTCACCGCGCCCGGTGCAATATCCGCTCAATCGGCACCTTCGTCCGGGATGGCGAGACGCGTGCCGCAGGCCTTGCAGTGAACCGCATCGCTGTCGTGGCGCTGCAGGCCGCAGGCCGGGCAGGGAAACCGTACCTTGGGGGGGCGGAACAGCACCTGGGCGAGACGCAGGAACAGCGTTACGCCGAAGATCATGACGACGACCGAGATCAGGCGTCCGGTCGGGCCCGGCAGGGTGATGTCGCCGTAGCCGGTGGTCGTCAGCGAGGTCACGGTAAAATAGAGCGCGTCGATGGCGTTGCCGATCGCCGGGTTGCTGCCGTGCTGCGTGGCGTAGACGATCCCGGTCATCACGAAGACGAAGACCGCGAGATTGGTGGCGGCCAGGATCGCGTCCTCGTTGGCGCGAAAGACGGTGCTGTCGGCGCGGAGGCGATCGAGGAGTTGGTAGGTGCGCAGGAGGCGCAGGGTCCGGAGGATGCGTAGGAAGCCGACCCCCTCCCCCACCACCGGCGCGAGGAACGATACCACCGCGGCGATGTCCGCCCAGGTGGAGAGGTGCAGAAATTCCTGCGCCCGGTTCCGGCTGATGGCGAGGCGCGCCAGGAAGTCGAGGAGGACGACGAGGCCGAGGACGACGTCGATTCCCTCGATCCAGGGCGCGCGCGGCAGGAACGAGGTCACCACGACGTAGGCGACGGTGGTCACGTCCAAGACGAGGAGGCCGTAGCGGAAGCGATGCGCCCCGTCGGTATTTCCTTCGTAGAGTCCGGCGAGGCGCGCGGTGAGTGAGGTCATGGCGGCAGAACGGCCGATCGGGGTTGGTCGATCAGCGCCGCAGCCGATTGCCGAGAACGAAGCCGAACAGGCCCATCAGGATGATGCCGGCCGCGCCCTCGATGCCCACAAGCAGGTTGGTGACGCGCCCGACCGGCTTCACGCCGATTTCGGGGGGATTGGCGGTCATCATGTTCAGGGCGCTGTAGCTCACGAGATCCAGGGGATTGTAGGTCGCCCCCCCGTCGCCCCCCTCCGGGATCAGGCCACCGGTCAAGCCGTAGAGAACCGCGAAGACGAAGATCAGGATGACGAAGGCGCGGGCGATGCGCGACAGGCTCTCGCCGTAGTCGCAGAGCCACTCCACGAAGCGGTCGGCAACCCATTGATAGCCGTGGCGGGCGAGGTCCGGGCCCACGCGCTTCTCCCAGGCCGCCCGTGCCTGGGCGCCCGCGTGAAACCGGCCCATCCGGCGGCCCCGCTTGTAGGCCCAGCTCGCCGCATCCTGGCTGCCGATGCTCTTGAAGTTCTGTTCCAGGGCGAGGTAGCTCGCCTGCGCGGCGACGTAGTCCCGGGCGATCTCTTCGCCCACCGCGCCGCCGAGCTGGTCCACCCGCATCCGGGTGCCGTTGAGCCAGGCCCCGGCGAAGCGCGCATGGCGCAGGTCGCAGGTGGAAAGATTGAGCCGCACCAGGCTGGTCTCGGACAGGTCGGCCCCGGACAGGTCGGCCCCGTCGAGCTTCACCCCGGTGAGGTTGGCCCCTCGCAGGCGTGACCCGCTGAGCTGGGTCTTCTTCAGGCTGGCGCCCTCGAAATCCGCGTAGGTCAGGTTGACGCCCACGAGCTTGACCTCGTCCAGGCGTGCACCGCGGAAATGCGTGTAGTCGGCATCTGCACCGGTGAAGTCGGCCCCCCAGAGGTCTGCGCCGTCGAAATTGGCGCCGTCGAGGAGCGCCCGGCGGAGCTTGGCGAATCGCATCGCAGCGCCCCCGAAATGCGCATCCTCCAGCATGGCGTCGTCGAAATTGGCTTCGCCGCCGGCAATGCCGGTGAAGCGGGCGCCGCTGAGATCGGCACCGGCGAAATTCGCCTCCTCCACCGTGGCGCCGGCGAAGCCCGCAGAGCGTCCGAGGGCCCCGGCGAGATTGGCCCCCGCGAGGTTGGCGCCGGTGAGATCCGTGTCCTCAAGGTGCGCGTCGCTGAGATCGGCACCGGCGAGGGCGAATCCGGCCTGCTTCGGGTCCCACCAGGCCGGTGGTTGCGGGGTCTCGCCGAGCCGGGCCGCCAGGGCTTCCCGCCCTAGGGGCAGGCCGCCGAGGTCGCGGGCTTCGCCACCGGAAAAGCCGATGAAGGCTGCGGATTCGAGGCGGGCGAGGAGCGCGTCGACCCGTGCGCGCGCTGCGGCAGTCTCCTCGGCGTCAGGCTCCATGACCGACCTCCCGGTGGGCCATGCGGGCACCATTCCGGCCCTGGGACGTTTCGCAACGCTCGGCCACGGCGTGCCGGCGACGGCACGGGAGGTGAAGTGTGGCGGGGACATGGATGGCACTGGGCCTGAAGGCCTTCGGCGTGCTCCTCGTGGCAGCGACGCTGCTGCCGTTCGTTCCGAGCAATTCCGGCTTCATCCGCACCTTCGATTTTCCGCGACTGCAGATTGCGGCCCTGATCGTGCCGGTGATCCTGGGCCTGCTTCTCGTCGCCCCCGATGCCCCGGGGCTGATGCTCGCCGCGGGCCTCGTGGCAGCCCTAGCCTACCAAGTGGCTTGCATCTACCCGTTCACGCGTCTGTCCTCGCCGCAGGCCGTGGCCGCGGAGGCCGGCGCCTGCCGCTCCGACGCCGGCGTGTCGATCATGATCGCCAACGTGCTCGAGTCCAACCGCGCCTACGCACCGATCCTCGATCTCATCGCCGCTCAGGACCCCGACCTGCTGCTGCTGGTCGAGACCGACGCAGCCTGGGCGCAGGCGCTCGAACCCCTGCGGGCCCGCTATCCTCACGTGCTGGCCCAGCCGCAGGGCAACACCTACGGGCTGATGTTCTATTCGAAGCTCCCCCTCACCGACCCGCAGGTGCGCTTCCTCCTGGAGGACGACGTCCCCTCCGTCCGCGCCGGCGTGACCCTGCGTTCCGGCGAGACCTTCACGTTCTTCGGCGTGCATCCGCGCCCGCCCCACCCGGGCCAGAGCAGCGCCGCACGCGACGCCGAGCTCGTCCTGGTGGCCCGCGAGGTGAAGGCGGAGGGGCGTCCCGCCGTTGTGGCGGGGGATCTCAACGACGTCGCCTGGTCCAAGACCAACGACCTCTTCCAGCGGATCAGCGGGCTCCTCGATCCGCGCATCGGGCGCGGTCTCTATCCGACCTTCAACGCGAAGTGGCCGCTGCTGCGCTGGCCCCTCGATCATATCTTCTTCAGCGCCGACTTCCTGCTTGGCCGGATCGAGCGCCTGCCCCATATCCAGTCCGACCATTTCCCGATCCTCATCAGCCTGTGCCGCAGCGATCGAGCTCCGGACCTGCAGGAGGCACCGGAGGCTACGGTGGACGATCACGCGGACGCTCGAGAAGCCCTGGAGGCCGCGCCCTGATGTTCGGCGCCGCCTGTAGGCTCAATGCTGGGCGACACCCGCCGCCATGTTGATCGCCAGCGCCAGGACGCTTGTGTTGAAGACATAGGCATAGATCGTCTGCACCGTGGCGACCCGGCGCATCGTCTTGCTGGTGATGTCGGTGTCCGAGGTTTGGGACGTCGCCCCGATCGTCGCGGAAAAGTAGAAGAAGTCCCAGAAGTCTGGGTTCTCGTCGCCGTTGAAGTCGAGGCCGCCGCGGGACGTGTCGGCATCGGCGCCGTAGTAGAGGTGCGCGTAGTGCACCGTGAACACGACCTGCACGAAGAGCCAGGCACAGATCATCGTGGCGGCCGCGAGGGCCAGGTGAGTCAGGCGATAGGCTTCGCTGCCGTTTCCTCCGAGAACCAGCATGGCCACGGCGCCGAAGCTCGCCGCCGCCGCCAGGATCGCGAAGAGCGTGACCGTGAAGGCGCTGTCATCAAGGCGCGAGGCCTCGGCCCGCAGGGAATCCCGTGACTGGCGTGCAGCCTTGCCGACGATGAGCCCGCAATAGACGAGAACGCCGAGACACCAACCGATCAGAAGCCGGACAGACAGGTCGGCGAAGGGCAGGATCAGGGCGAGCACCAGGGTGAGCCCGACGCTGACGAGGAGGCGCGGCCGGAGCCAGAAGGCCTGGATGGGATTGAGCATGCGCCGCCTCGCAGGAGTGAGCTCCGTCCCTGCTCCTGCGCCCACGCGCGCCCTATCCGCAAGCCTTGTCGCAGCGTGGTCCACCGCCCCGAACGCGCCGGGCGATCCAGGGCCGCAACGGCAGAAAGAGGCGGTAGGCGAACTCGCCCAGACCGAGCACGCCCGGTAGGCGGGCGAGCCATGCGAGGAAGCGCCAGCGCGGCAGCACGGCCCAGAGTGCGACGAATCCGGCGGCCCCCGAGACCAGGGCACCATCGGGGCGCCGAACGTGGAAGCGCGCCTGGGCCGCACCCCGCGTGAGGCCGGGCCCGAGTTCCGCAGGGCCTTCGGCCCCGACATCGACCCAGGCGATGCGCTCGGCCCCCTCGGAGCGCCGGTACAGCCGGATTTCCGCGGCACAGAGAGGACAGGCGCCGTCGTAATAGACGGTCAGCGCGGGGCGCGCGGTCTGGGAGGTGGACATGGACGAGACATAGGGCACGGCCTGCAACGAAACACGGCCGCGAAGGACTTCGCGGCCGTGTCGGATTCACTCAGGCGCCTTTGCAGGCGCGCTCGCGAGTCCTCAGCGGCGTGCGAGCGCCTTCAGGGCGTTGCGACCGGCATAGAGCGCCTGCGAGCCGAGGCCCTCCTCGATGCGGATCAGCTGGTTGTACTTGGCCAACCGATCCGAGCGAGCGAGCGAGCCGGTCTTGATCTGTCCGCAATTCGTCGCGACCGCGAGGTCGGCGATGGTCGAATCCTCGGTCTCGCCGGAGCGGTGGGACATCACGGCGGTGTAGCCGGCGCGCTGGGCCATGTCGACGGCCGCCAGCGTCTCGGTGAGCGACCCGATCTGGTTGACCTTCACCAGGATCGAGTTGCCGGTCTGCTCGGCGATGCCCCGCGAGAGGCGGGTGACGTTGGTCACGAACAGGTCGTCGCCCACGAGCTGGCAACGGTCGCCGACCCGGTCGGTGAGCAGCTTCCAGCCCTCCCAGTCGTCCTCGGACATGCCGTCCTCGATCGACAGGATCGGATAGGCATCCACGAGGCCGGCGAGGTAGGCGACCTGTGCTTCGATATCGCGGGTCTGCCCCTCGCCCTCATAGTGGTAGGCACCGTCCTTGAAGAATTCCGTCGCGGCGCAGTCCAGGGCCAGGACCATGTCGGTACCGGGCTTGAAGCCGGCGGCCTGGATCGACTGCATCACGAAGTCGAGGGCGGCCTCGGCCGAAGGCAGGTTCGGGGCAAAGCCGCCCTCGTCGCCCACGTTGGTGTTGTGGCCGGCCTTCTTCAGAGCGCCCTTCAGAGTGTGGAACACCTCGGCGCCCATGCGAACGGCCTCGGCGAGCGACGATGCGCCCACCGGCATGATCATGAATTCCTGGAAGTCGATCGGATTGTCGGCATGCGCGCCACCGTTGATGATGTTCATCATCGGTACGGGCAGCACCCGACCCTGCGTTCCGCCGATGTAGCGATAAAGCGGCAGTCCGGCCGTCTCGGCAGCAGCCTTGGCGACGGCCAGCGAGACGCCGAGGATCGCGTTGGCGCCGAGGCGGCTCTTGTTCGGGGTGCCGTCGAGCTCGATCATCGCCTCGTCGATGGCGATCTGGTCCTCGGCATCCATGCCGCCGATGGCGTCGAGGATGTCGGACTGCACGGCGTTGACCGCCTTGCGCACGCCCTTGCCGCCGTAGCGGCCCTTGTCGCCGTCGCGCAGCTCCATCGCCTCGTGCGCGCCGGTGGAGGCGCCTGACGGCACGGCTGCGCGGCCGAAGGAGCCGTCCTCGAGCAGCACGTCGACCTCGATGGTCGGGTTGCCTCGGCTGTCGAGGATCTCACGGGCGGCGATGTTGGTGATCGCGGTCATGCAGGCGCCTTCCGGACGTTTCGGCTTGTCGAGGCCTCAATCGCGTGAGGCCGGGCCCCTCCCGGACGCCGCCATTTGGCCGCATCGGGGATGGGGTGATCCCGCCGAGGCTTATCCGCCAACGCTTCGCGTCCGGCAAGCGCCCTCGGTGACCCGCTGCCTTCGGGCCGACAGAATCTGCCGCGTCCCGTCTGGACCGGATCGCGTCAGCGGTCTCCGGCGCCCGATAGAAGCAACTCGATCTGGGCCATCCCGTTCTCGCGCGCCTTGGCTTCGGTGGGATGATTGCGGTCGGATCGCTGAATCAGCTTCCCCTTCCGGCGAATCGCCCACTGGTATGGACTGCCCGGCGCCTTGGGCGGCTGGATCTCCAGGGTGTAGGGGTAGGTAGCCGTGTTTTCGTCGCTCATACGTTCCATATGGCACGCGGACCCCGCGCCTGCCACTCGTCGGTGACACATGACTGGCGAAATGATTGGATTTCGTCATAAGGCCTGACGCCTGCGACGTGGTCCGCTCCTCGTCTTCGGAAGATTTTGCCCATGACGCCACCGCCTTCAGGCGCCGAGAGCCTGCAACTTGGACAGATGACGCCCCCGCCGGGCAGCCCGGACGAGGCTCGACTCGACCGGGTGCCGAACCCACATCCGACCACCGACTATCTGGCCCGCTTCACCGTGCCGGAATTCACCTCCCTGTGCCCGGTCACCGGCCAGCCGGATTTCGCCATCCTGGTGATCGACTACGTACCGGATCAGTGGCTGGTCGAATCGAAGTCGCTGAAGCTCTATCTGACGGCTTTCCGCAATCACGGAGCCTTCCACGAGGATTGCACGGTGGGTATCGGCCTGCGCCTCACCGAGTTGCTGGCGCCCCGCTACCTGCGCATCGGCGGCTTCTGGTACCCACGCGGCGGTATTCCCATCGACGTGTTCTGGCAGACGGGCGAGCCGCCGAATTCCGTCTGGCTTCCGGATCCCGGCGTGCCACCCTACCGGGCCCGCTGAGAACCGTTCCCTTGAGAGCGGCCTCGGCTCAGGCCGCCATCGTCCGCGTCTCGCTGCAAGGCCAGGCTGCCTGTGCGGCCAGACGCAGGCGCAAGGCGCTGCCGATCCGGCAGCGCGCAGCCTCGACGATCGGACCGTCGAACGCCACCGGACGGCAGCGACCGGACAGCGGATTGGCGGTCCCGTCGACGTCCCTCCACCAGCCCTGCCTGGTGTCGCTGCCGAACCAGGCGCGCGCGCCGCTCTCGAAGTACGATTCGGCCGGCAGGCCTTCCGCCAACAGGATGTCGTGCCGGTCGAGCTCCACATGCCAGTAGGTCACCCGGTCCACAGCCTCTCGGCAGATCGCGATACCATCGATGAGGTTCATGATCGGCACCAGCACGCCGCCCGCGTTCGCCGCATCGGCGCCGATCAGCACCGGGTGTCCGGGCGACAGGCGCAGGTCTCGGGCCGGGACGGCCTGACCGCAGGCATCCGTGCCGAACGCTCCGGCCAGGATGCGTACGGGCCATTGCGTCGCAGGCACGGGATACGTGTCGGGCAGGACGTCTCGTCGGCCGATCCAGCGGATCGAACGGCGGCCGCCCGTGGCAGTCACCGCCACATCGGTCAGGCGCAGATCCTCGATCGACACCTCGCCGACGACGCCGTCCCGGACAACCGCGAGGCGCGTTCCGGTGGTGAAGCAGACGGGATCGACGAAAAAGATGTTATCGATGTTCGTCAGCGTATCGACGGCGCCGGTGGTCTTGTCGGTGACGATGGCACTTGTGGCGCTGGTCCGGTCGATCGTGAAGTTCGCGCTGGAGCCCGTGATCACGAAGGCGTTGTTGCCGCCGCCGCCGTCGATCACGTTGCTGTTGTTGTTGCCATAGATGACGTCGTCTCCGGCACCGGTGACGGCCTTGTCGATCCGCGTGCCGAACGAAATGCTGATGTTGTTGGTGACGGCACTGTTGGCACTGGCAGTGCTGAAGGTGCCGGGATTGAGGTTGATCCGAGTGTCCGTGCTGAAGCCGGAGACATCGAGGGTGTTATTGGTGCCACGGTTGTACAAGTTGACGAAGGGGGTACTGTTCTTGGTAAAATCAAAATAGTCCCGCGAAGCGCCAGTGATGTTCGTATTGAAGCCGTAGGTCTGTCCACCGGCGAAGGTGCTGGTCTTCGACTCACCGTAGTAGCGCTGGCTGGCCAGAACATCGATCGCCATCGGCGTCTGGGCCCACCCGCCTTGCCAATCTGCGTTGACGGGAGCTTGCGACGCGAAGGTAGCGTTCGGATCACCCGTTCCGATGTAGGACATCAAGGTCCACAGATTCTGGTCGTATGGTCCCCGCTGCCCTTCGAAGGTGCCGCCATTGTAGTATCCGCCATGGCCCAGACCGAGGACGTGACCGATCTCGTGGGCGGTGTCGCTCATGATCTTGGAGCGACCGAGCTCGAAGCTGCCCCATATGTTGTCCGGCGCCTCGAGGGCGATGCTCGCTTGGCCGCCCCGAGCGAGAGGCGACGTCTGCGAAGGAATATCCCCGCTGCCGATCGGCGTCTTACCGTTGTTTGGTATGAAAGTCGCTGCGCCGCCCTCTCCAAATGTCGTAAACAGGAGATTCGCGGACTTGGCATCAGGGACATATTCGAACTTGATGTCCGCAATGTCCGACCAGAGCGACAGGGCGGCCGTATAGGCAGGCTGCGCAGCGACCGGTAGACCGGCGCTGAAGGAATAGGTAATCGTTCCGCCCGGTGTCCCGGCTTGGCTCGTGGTGGCGAGAGGAGCGCCTTTACTGTCGTTGTACCACTTGTTCATCCAGACATCGGTCGTGCTGAAATCTTTGTAGTTCCAAGTGTAGTAGGTATCGCCTCCGATCCGCCCATTCTCGTCGAGGCCCGACAGGAAAGTGACCTCGTCGCGCTGTCCCGCGTTTAGGTCCGTCAAGATGGCCATTCCACATTCCTCGCAACCGTGGGGATCGGACGCGAACCCCTGTGCGAAGCTTGTGGGACGAGGCGCAAAAATCGATATGGCCGCGAGCGCGCGAAGCGGAGCGGTTCGTAGTTCCGGGCGGGGTCCAAACGCAAGCAGGGGCGGCCAACTTTCGTTGGCCGCCCCTGCTTGCGTTTGCGTATCGGTCTTCGGTGTCAGACGATGAAGAGCTTAGTAGCCATAACCGTAAGCGGGGGCGCCGTAGCCATAGGCAGGACGCGCATAACCGTCGCGATAATAGGAATCCCGCGCAGCGCCCGCAGCGATTGCGCCCGCCGCGAGACCGGCAATGCCGAGACCGACGGCCGCGCCGGTTCCGATCCCACGACGACGACCGCCATACGCGTAGCCGCGACCATAGCCGCGATGGCCGTAGGCATGGCCATGACCGTAGCCCCCATGACCGTAACCATAGCCACGCGGCCCGGCCTCGGCGGAGGTGGCAGCAGCGAGACCGCCGAGCGAAAGGGTAAGGGCAGAAATCAGAGCGAGCTTGCGCATGGTATCCTACAGCATTCGAGAACGAATTGGATATTCCAACGTCAGGATGTCCCGATCGTTCCCGTCCGCTTTCCCAGATGAACAAAGCGCAACGTGGTTCATCGCCCTTGGTGAATCGCTTCAGCCGTCCGGAGTTGTCGAGCCCGTGCCTGGACTTGCTGGATCTAGATTGACGGTTTTCCTCGATCTCAGGGGGCCTGGCCGACGATCCGCGCCTTGGCGAGGCGATCGAAGGCCTGCAACTCGGCGAGCAGCGCCGGCATCGCCGTCAGGGGCACCATGTTCGGTCCATCCGAGGGGGCCTGGTCCGGGTCGGGATGCGTCTCGATGAACAGGCCGGCGACGCCCACCGCTACGGCCGCGCGAGCGAGCACGGCGACGAACTCCCGCTGACCGCCCGAGGTCGCGCCCTGACCACCCGGCTGCTGCACCGAGTGGGTGGCGTCGAACACCACTGGGGCGCCGTGGGTCACCTGCGCCATGATCGGCAGGCTGCGCATGTCGGAGACGAGGGTGTTGTAGCCGAACGAGGCGCCGCGCTCGGTCACCAGCACGTTGGGATTGCCTGCCCTGGTCACCTTCGCGGCCACGTGAGCCATGTCCCAGGGTGCGAGGAACTGACCTTTCTTCACATTCACCACTCGGCCGGTGGCGGCGGCCGCGAGAAGGAGGTCGGTCTGCCGGCAGAGGAAGGCCGGGATCTGGAGCACGTCGATCACCTCGGCCGCAGCCGCGCATTGCGCTGCCTCGTGCACGTCGGTCAGGACGGGCAGGCCGAAGCGCTCCTTGATCTCCGAGAAGATCGGCAGGGCCCCGGCGAGGCCGAGGCCGCGCGCGGTGGTGCCGGAGGTCCGGTTGGCCTTGTCGAACGAGGCCTTGAACACGAGGCCGATTCCGAGGCGGTCGGTCATCGCCTTCAGGGCATCGGCGATCTCGACCGCGTGATCGCGACTCTCGAGCTGGCACGGGCCGGCGATCAGCGCGAAGGGCAGGTGGTTCGCGAACGCGACCGAACCGGCCATCACGATGGGAGCGGTGGAAGACGCGGTCTCGGATGAAGCAATCTGAGGCATAGCGCCGGTCTAGCCCGCCTGCGCTGCCACGGGAAGGCCGGCATGGCGGCGAAGCACGCCCCGGGTGCTGGGGATCAGCACGCAGCGGGTCCGCGGCGACACGAACGGGTCGGTATCGGGCGCCGTCTCGCAGCGGAGCGCAGCGCGCCCTACAACGCCCTCCTGGGGGCGTCCCGTGACCAGGGCACCTTGGTGCAGACTGAGGGCGAGGGTCTCGACAGCCTCGGGTTTCGCGCCGGTGAGCGCCCCGGCGGCGAGGCCGATCAGCGCGTAGTAGCGGCGAGCCGGCTCCCGTTCCAGGGCGGAGAAGACCATCCGGTGCGCCCGGCAATCGAGGCTCATCCGCTCGGCATCGGCTGCGCGGAATACGGCGCGTGTCCCCTCGCGACCGGCCAGAGAAGCCCCGGTGGCGCGGATCATCCGTGCGGCGAGGGCATCGCAGCCATCCGCCGCCGCCGGAGCCGCAGCGTACAGCACCGGGGAAAGCAGGATCGCGGCGAGCCGGAAGGAAAGCGTCATCGGTCCGATCTAGCGCAGGAGACAGACCGCGCCCACCACTTACCGCCGCGGGGTGATCGAACCCGTGGTGTCGCCGTGGCAGGCCTCGTGAGCATGGGAGCGCAGGACCCGCGGCAGGGACAACGTATGTGCGCCCGCCTCGTCCTCGAAGGTGCCAGTGAGAGCATCTGCGCCGGCGACGCCCTGGAAGTGGAGCGGCCCGACCTCCGTCTCAACCGCGAAGCGGATCGCCTTGGTGGCGTCGTCGAGGGTGACGTCGGCGGCAGCGCGGGGGCCACGCTGCTCGGCCCTCTCGTAGGTCAGCCCGTCCCCGTTCGGTGAGCGCCGCAGGGTGATGCGCTGGCCGCTGCGCGTGCCGGTCTGCGGCAGGGTACAAAGGTCGGCGTAGACGAAGGTGCCGGACGCCCAGGCGGTGCGCGCCTGGGCCGGGGCCGCCTCGGCCATGAGGATGCAGAAAGCCAGGCCGGGCAAAACATGAGCGCCGGCGCGTTGCAGCGTTCTCGGGGTCAACGTCCTCAGGGCCACCATCGCGTTGCCTCCCGGATAGGCGCCGCATCATCCGGCGCCGACGTTTCCGGATTGCGTCAGAGGGGTCAGGCCGCCGAGCGCGCGCGGGCCCGGTGCTCGGCCTCCAGGGATGCAAGAAGGATGCAGATGGCGATGCCCTCGGCTGCCTTCGTCACGTCGCTGAGGCTGGGAAAGGTCGGCGCAAGACGCAGGACGCTGTCCTTCGGGTCGCGGCCATAGGGCGAGGTCGCTCCGGCCGGTGTCAGGGCTATGCCCGCTTCCTTGGCGAGCCGAACCACCTCGGTGGCGGTGCCTTCACGGGCTTCGACGGTGATGAAGTAGCCGCCCTCGGGCCGGGTCCAGCGCGCGGCTCCGGTTCCGGCCAGGTGCCGCTCCAGGGCCTCCTGTACGGCCGCGAACTTCGGCGCGATGAGGGCCCGGTGGGCGTCCATGTGGGCCTGGAGTCCGGCGGCGTCGCGCAGGAAGCGCACGTGGCGGAGCTGGTTCAGCTTGTCGGGGCCGATGGTCTGCTTGGCGGCACGGGCGAGGAACCAGCGCGTGTTCTCGGGCGAGCCGGCAAAGACCGCGAGACCGGCGCCCGCCAGGGTGATCTTCGAGGTCGAAGCGTAGAGAAAGGGCCGGTCCGGACGGCCGGCCTCGGCGCAGGCGGCGAGAATATCGCGTACCGGGTGGCGATCGGTGGTGAGGTGGTGCACCGCGTAGGCGTTGTCCCAGAACAGGCGGAAATCGGGAGCGCCCGTCGTCATCGTGGCGAGGCGCCGGACGGTCTCGTCGGAGAAGATCTCGCCCGACGGGTTCGCGTATTTCGGCACGCACCACATGCCCTTCACGGCGGGGTCGGCGACCAGCTTCTCGACCACGTCCATGTCGGGCCCCTGCCCCGTCATCGGCACGGGGATCATGCGGATTCCAAACTCCTCGCAAAGGGCGAAGTGGCGGTCATAGCCCGGCACCGGGCAGAGGAAGACCGGCGTCTCGCCCTGCGACCACGGCCGCTCGGAGCCGGGCACGCCCTTCAGGAGCGCCCACACGATGGTGTCGTGCATCAGGGCCAGGCTGGAATTGCCGCCGACCACGATCTGATCGGCCGGCGCATCGATGAGGTGTGAGAACAGGGCCCGCAGCTCGGGCAGGCCCTGCTGACCGCCGTAATTGCGCGCATCCTCTTTCGCCGCGGTGGTGTAGTCGCCGTTGCCCGGCAGCGCGAGCATGCCGTTGGAGAGGTCGAGCTGCTCGGGCGCCGGCTTGCCGCGCGTCATATCGAGCTTGAGGCCCCGGGCCTTGAAGGCGTCGTAGGCGTTGCGAGCCTGCGCGTGCAGGTCCGCGAGGTCGGCCGTGCTGCGGTCGGCGATCGTCGTCATGGTGGGCTCAGGTCCGGGTGGGGCCGCGCGGGCGTTCAAAAAGCGCGCGCACCATGACGTCTCACGTCGCCCGCGTCACCCCGCGCGGGCGCGGGGCTCCCGGTCTCAGGGTTGCGTGGCATGCCAGGTGGCTCGGATCCGAGTCCATGCCTCCGATGTCGGCTCGGCGCGTCCAGTCCGTGCGCCTGGAGGAACCATGGCGAACGGCGGCCCGCAGGGTGGGCCGCCGTTCGGTCTCGTTCGATCCCCCTCCGAGGAGACTCCGGATCAGCCCGCCTTGCTCAGGGCCACCGCGACGAAGCGGGTGACGCCCTTGGCGCTCTTGACCCGCATCAGTACCGCCTTGCGGCCGCTCGACTCGGCGGAGCGGACGCGCTCGGCCACCTCCGAGGGCTGCGAGACGCTGGAGCCCGCGACATCCAGGATGATGTCACCCTGCTCGATGCCCTTGGCCGCAGCCGGACCGTCGGGATCGACCTCCATCACCGCCACGCCTTCGGAGCCGGCACCGACCTCGGAGGCCGGGGCGAGGCTGAGGCCCAGCCGCGGCTGTCCGTTCACCGAGGAGCCGCGGTCGGTGCTCGCCACCTTGGTGTCGTTGGGCAGCACGCCGAGTTCCACCGTTGCGGTGTCGGTCTTGCCACCGCGCAGGTAGGTCAGCTCGACCTTGGCCCCCGGCTTGATGCCGGCGATCTTGCGGGACAACTCCTTGGCGTCGTTGATCGGGGCACCGTTGACCGATTCGATCACGTCGCCGGACTTCAGGCCCGCCTTCGCCGCCGGAGTCCCCGCCTCGGCATGATCCACGAGGGCGCCCTTGGCCTTGTCGAGACCGAGGCCGTCGGCGATGTCCTTCGTCACCGGCTGGACCTGTACGCCGAGGTAGCCGCGGGCCACCTTGCCGTCGGCCCGGAGCTGGTCGACCACCGCCTGCACAGTCTCGGCCGGGATGGCGAAGGCCAGGCCAACGCTGCCGCCGGAGGGCGACGCGATGGCAGTGTTCACGCCCACCACCTCACCGCCGACGTTGAAGGTCGGGCCGCCGGAGTTACCTTTGTTGATCGGCGCGTCGATCTGCAGGAAGTCGTCGTAGGGGCCGGCGCCGATGTCACGGCCGCGGGCCGAGACGATGCCCGCCGTCACCGTGCCGCCGAGGCCGAACGGGTTGCCGATCGCCACCACCCAGTCGCCCACGCGGGGCGCCGACTTGCTGAGGGAGACGTAAGGGAAGGTGCCGCCCTCGGTGATCTTGAGGAGGGCGAGGTCGGTCTTGGGATCCTTGCCGATCACCTTCGCATCGAGGGTGCGGTTGTCGTCCAGGGTCACCTGCACCGACTTGGCCTTGTCGACCACGTGGTTGTTGGTGACGACGTAGCCGTCCGCCGAGATGATGAAGCCCGAGCCCATGGCGCCGCGTTGACCCTGGCGCTTGGGCATGCCGAAGCCCTGGCCCTGACCACCCTGACCCGGTCCGCCCTGGCCGAAGCGCTTGAAGAATTCGCGCAGCTGCGGCGGGACCTGCTGTCCCTGGCCGGGGCCGTCCTCGTCGTCGGAATCGGCACTGTCGTCGAGCTTCACCTTCACGGCGACGACGCCCGGTTTCACCTTGTCGACGACGCTGGCGAAGGAGCCCGGCGGATGATCGGGGGTCTCGATCGGGTTCTTGGAAAGGGACTGGGCGTAGGCCGGCGCGGCCGGCTGGGTCAGGCCGACACCGGCCGCGCCGGTCGCCACGAGGGCGGCCACGGCGACGGAGGCGAGGGCGTTGCGGCGCAGACGGTTGGGCTGAGCGGTCATAGGGGTCTCCGGATCGGGGGGCCGCCATTGGCGGGCCGTGATCCGGTTTGTAGAGGGCGCCGCCTGACCCGGGCGTGGCGTGAAGATTACGGTTTGGACAGGTTCGCGGACGGCGGCTGAGGGGCAAGTCCGGACCGCCAGTGCAGGTCGAGGAGGAGGCCCGCCGGGTGGGTATCGAGGACGGGAGTGATGGGTAGGCCTGCGGCGTGCAACAGGCGTGCCGCCCAGTGGTTGCAGACGTTCGCGTAGGAGAAGCGCCCTGCCCCATCGTAGAACAGGCTCGGCCCGTAGAGGCCCGGACCGCCCGCGGCCGGCTGTCCGTCGACGAGGCGGAAGCTTCCTTCCAGGCGCGCGAGAAGGCGCGCGAGGCCGGGCTTCGAGACCCGCAGCGGCACGAGGTCCGAATAGGGAAAGCTATCACGCACCGGCCGCTCGAGGCCGACCACCTGGACCACCCCGGCCCGTCCGCCCGGCGTGAACAGGGCTGCGAGCGCGAGGCCGAGATCGAACTGGGCCAGGGTCGGCGTCGCCCGGTAGAAGCGGGCCTCGCCCCAACCGAACTCGATCTGCGGATAGGCGCGGAACCGCGTTGCGATGCTGGCGAGGGCCGGCCCGCTCCCCGCTCCCGTCAGAGCGGCCCGCGGCAGCACGAGGCCGGAATGCCAGCCGTGCGACACCAGCGCGATGCCGATACTGTCCGCGTCCGCCGGCGGATAAAGGTCCGGGTCGCCCCGCTGCACCGTCAGCAGCGCTGCGAGGACGACGAGTCCGACCAGGGTGACGATCAGGGCGGCAAGGCCCGCGACAATTCGAGCGAGTCCCCACCGACCCGTGCGCATGGCTGCGCGATCGGTCAGGGCGCCTGCCAGACCTGGCCGTGATAGTCGAACCGGTCGGGCTGGCTTGCGAGGGCGGCGAGGCCCGTCAGCGCGGGATCGTGCACGGCGATGACGCTCGTGGGGATCGCCTCCATCTGCGCCACGAAGGGGGGCTTGTACTCGAAGGCCGCGCGGAAGGCGCCGCGCCGGAGCACGTCGATGATGCGGGGCGCGATCCCGCCGCCGATATAGACGCCTCCGGTGGCCAGGAACGTGAGCGCGAGGTCGCCGCAGACGCGGCCCAGGAGTTTGGCGAACAGGTTGAGGGCGGCCGCCGCGTCCGGGTCGGCGCCGGTGAGCCCCGCCTCCGTGACCGCGGCCGGGTCGAGGCGCGGGCCGTCGGCGCCGGTGCGCAGCCGGTGCAGGCCTGCATGGAGCCGGGTCAGGCCGGGGCCGGAAAGGAGAGTTTCGACGGTGATGCGGCCCTCGACCCGCTCCAGATGCGGCCACAGGGCGAGCTCGGCCGGCGAGCTCGGCCCGAAATCCACGTGGCCGCTCTCGGTCGAGACGATGACGAGGCGCCCGCCCACCGGCAACAGGGCCGCTGCACCGAACCCGGTGCCGGGCCCGAGGACGAGGCGCGCCCCCTGGTCGCCGGCCCGGCCCTCCTCCCGGTTCGGACCGATGGGCGTCAGCTCGGAGGGGCTGATCCCGGCAGCACCAGCCGCCACGGGTACGTAGTCGTTGACCACCACCGAGCGCGACAGGCCGAAATCCTGCCCGATTCGCGCGCCCTCGATCACCCAATGGGCATTGGTGAGTTGCACCGCCGGCCCGTCAACCCGGGCCGCCACCGCCAGGATGGCGGAGCGTGGGGCGGTGCCGTTCCCCTTGGCCAGGGAGGCGCGGATGGCGGCACTGGGATCGGGGTGGCCGGCCGTCTCCTCGTGGGAGAGGAGGACCGGCTTCGCCCCCGCTTCGGGGACCAGGGCAAAGCGGGCGTTGGTGCCGCCGATATCGCCGACGAGGACGGGAAATTCGAACATGCGCGTCGCTTCCGTCTGGGCCCCGGGGAACGGGGATTAGGGATCGGTCGTGGGACGCCGCTCAGGCGGCCGGCAGGGCGTCTGGGTCGATCTGTGCTCCATCGGCCCAGGCGTAGAGCAGACGGCGCACATCCTCCGGATCGATGAGGCGGCGAGACGCGATCGTCTCGGCCCCGCCGATACGGACGCTGACGCCACCGGTCTCGTTGATCACGGCGAAGGCCTTCTCGTCGGTGAGGTCGTCTCCGAGAAAGATCGCCCGGCGGCCGGCATAGGGCGGGTTCTCGGCGAGCGCCCGGATGGCATGGCCCTTGGTGGCGGAGGCGGGCACGATCTCGCCTACCGCCTTGCCGAGCTGGAGCCGATAGGCGGATCCGAGGGCGGTGGCAGCGGCCTTCACGGCCTCCTCGGCCGCGGCGGCATCGCTCGGGGTGGCGAGGCGCCAATGCACCGCCACGGAGGCGCCCTTGTCTTCGATCAGGACGTGCTCAAGGGCGGTGACCGCCGCATGCAGGGCCGGCACCTGGGCCCGCAGGTCAGGGTGATCCTCGGCGGAGCCGCCCGAGACGATGCCGTCGACCCGCCGTTCGACGCCGTGAAGGCCGGCGACATCGAAGCGGGCGGGGACCAGGAAATCGTCGATCACCCCGATGGGCCGGCCCGTGACGATGGCGAGGGCGCCCCCGAGCCGGGCGCGCAGACGCTCCAGGGCCGGAGCGAGGGCGGGATCGACCCGGACCTGATCGGGCTTGGGCGCGATCTCCACCAGGGTGCCGTCGAAGTCGAGATAGAGGGCGAAGGCGGTCGGGTCGGTCACGCAGGTTGTCCCTTCGTCTGATCCGGGCCTGCGCTAGCATGCCCTGCGCCGGGGGAAAACGCGGGAAGGGGAAATCGGGAGGCCGGAAAACAGGGCGGGCGCAACACCCTGCCCTATCTGTCCGACCTTCCGATCCCTGTGAGGCAAGGTCCCGATCGCATGTGGCCCACCCCGATCCCGCCCGGCCCGAACGAGGAGAGCGTCTGGGACTACCCGCGCCCGCCCCGCCTCGAGAGGGTTCCGGAGCGGCTGCGGGTCGTGCTCGACGGCCGGACCATCGCCGAGACTGGTGCCGGATACCGGGTGCTGGAGACCAGCCATCCGCCGACCTACTACTTTCCGCCCGGCGATGTGGTGGCCGGCGTGCTCGGGCCCGCTCGCCGGGCCGGCATCTGCGAGTGGAAGGGGCGCGCCGTCCTGTACGACGTCGCGGCGGGCGGCTTTCGCGCCGAGGGCGCGGCCTGGGCCTACCCCGCCCCCACGCCGGACTTCACCGCGATCGCGGGCTACATCGCCTTCTATGCCGGTCCGATGGAGGCCTGCTTCGTCGGCGACGCGCGTGTGACGCCGCAGCCCGGCGGCTTCTACGGCGGCTGGATCACGCCCGCCATCGTCGGCCCGTTCAAGGGCGGCCCCGGCACCATGGGGTGGTGAAGCGCGGGCTGGGCCGAAAGGCATCGCCGCCGATCCAGGCCCCGTCGGACTGCCTGCGCGACGCCCGGTATCCGTGCCCCCTCAAGACGTGCGGCGCAGGGTGATGCGGGTCAGCTCGGACGGGCGGCCGAGGCGCAGTGCGAAGCCGGCCCACAGGCCCGTCCCGTTGCTGACGTAGAGGGTCATGCCGCCGACCTGGTAGGCGCCGGAGACGAACCCGTTGTTGCCGCGCGCCACGAGCCGGTCCAGTCCGATGATCATGCCGCCGTGTGTATGGCCGGACAGTTGCAGCGCCACGCCGCGCGCGGCTGCCCGAGGGGCATTTGCCGGCTGGTGATCGAGGAGCACGATCGGCGCATCCGTGGGCGCACCCGCCAGGGCACCGTCGAGGTCGGGCCCCGGATGGCCGATGGCGGGCGCCGAGCGATCGGTGACTCCCGCCAGCACCAGCGCGTCGCCGCCGCGGGTCACGACCGCATGGGCGTTGGCGAGGATGTGCATCCCCATGCCGGCGAAGTGGCGCATCCAGGTCTCGACGTCGAAGAAGTATTCGTGGTTGCCGGGGATGGCCCAGACGCCGTCCCGCGCCGTCAGGTCGCGCAGCGGCTCCACGTCGGCCTGCCGGGCCGCGAACGAACCGTCGATGAAATCCCCCGTGACGAGGATCACGTCCGTGCCGAGCCCGTTGGCGCGCGAGACGACCGCCTGTGCCCAGGTCGCGGGGAACAGGCGGCTGATGTGCAGATCGGTGAGGTGGAGGATGGTGTATCCCTCGAAGCCCGGCGGCAGGTCCCTGACTGCGACCGTGACATCCTTCAGGGGCGGCACGCGCACGGCCTGCTGCACCGCGACCGCCGCCAGGACCGCGACCGCCAGGGCCGCCCCGATGCGCCAGGCGCTGGAAACCGCCCAACCGCCGCCGGGCAGGGCCAGGGATGCCAGGGCGACGGCGTCGAGCGCGAAGAGCAGCACCGCCAGCAGGATGATCGCACCGAACGCCCCGCTGAACAGCATAACGATGGGCCGCGGAAACTCGGGCGAGAAGACGGACCCGGAGGAGAGGCGGCTCCACAGGTGGTACTGCGAGGCGACCAGCAGGAGGGCGGCGAGACCGAGCTTGAGCGGAAGCGGCCAGGGCAGCGGCCAGACGCCCCGGGTGACGACGTACAGGCAGGGCAAGCTGAAGATCAGGTGGATCATGGCTGCTCCATGGACCGCGGCAGGGGCCCAGCGCAAAGTTTTCTGCTCGGCGTTGCGGAGCCCGAGGGACGCTTCGGGGTCGCCACCGACCCGCAAGGGAAGCGTTGGGAGGGAAGCGTTGGGAGGGGAGCGCCGGGCGGCCTTCGAGGCGGGACGGAGCGTCGGGTGATCGCGTCGGCGTTCCGGCGCAGGCCAGGGTTTGCGCCGTCCGGCCGCGCCGCTATGCCAGGGCCGGTCGGCAGGGCTGGTGGCCAGGGACGGAGCAGGTGTGATGCACGGTGAGATCGCAAGCGAGCCGCGGGCCCTCGGGCTCTGCCCGGACCGCCTGGAGCGGATCGACGGCTGGATGCGGCGCCTCGTCGACGACGGCAAGGTCGCGGGCCTGTTGGTGATGCTGGCCCGCGGTGACCGGACGGCCTTCTTCCGCGCCCATGGCCGGGCCGACATCGCGCGCGACGCGCCCTTCGCCCCCGACACCATCGCGCGCATCTACTCGATGACGAAACCGCTGACCTCGGTGGCGGTGATGATGCTTTATGAGGAGGGCCGCTTCCAACTCGACGACCCGATCACCCGCTTCCTGCCGGAATTTTCGGATCTGCGAGTTCTCACCGGCGGCAACCGGGCAAAGTTCGACAGTGAGCCGGCCCGGCGCCCGATCACGATCCGCGACCTTCTCACCCATACCTCCGGCCTGACCTACGGTTTCATGGAGGCGACCCTCGTCGATGCGCTCTATCGCCAGAACGGCGTCGATTTCGGCGAGGCCCAGGAGGCGAGCCTCGCCGAGGTGGTGGCCCGGCTCGCCCGGCAGCCCCTCCTCGCCCAGCCCGGCGCCGAGTGGAACTATTCGGTGGCCACCGACGTCCTCGGACACCTCGTGGCCGTCGTCTCCGGCGAGGATTTCGCCGACGTCCTGCGCCGACGCGTGATCGGTCCCCTCGGCATGGTCGATACGGACTTCTTCGTGCCCGCCGAGAAGCTGCCGCGTCTGGCCGCCAATTACAGCCTGTTCCGGAACCGGACGCTGAAGCTCTACGACGATGCGGTCGGCAGTCGCTTCGCCCGCCCGCCGGCGGTGGCCTCGGGCGGCGGCGGCCTCGTCTCGACCGCGTCCGACTACATGCGCTTCTGCCGCTTCCTCCTCGGGCGCGGCGAACTCGAGGGCACCCGGCTCCTCGGGCGCAAGACCGTCGACCTTATGCTGATGAATCACCTCGACGGGGACTTGGCGGCGATGGGCCAGCCGCGCTTCTCCGAGACCGCCTATACGGGGATCGGCTTCGGCCTCGGCTTCTCGGTGATGCTCGATCCGGCCCGCGCCCAGATCGTCGGCACGCCGGGCGAGGTGGCCTGGGGCGGACTTGCCAGCACCGCCTTCTGGGTCGACCCGGCCGAGGATCTCGCCGTGGTGCTGCTCACGCAGCTCATCCCCTCCTCGGCCTTGCCGCTGCGACGCGAGCTGCGCGTGCTGACCTACGCGGCCCTGGTGGATTGAAGGCCCCGGAAACGCGAACCGCCGCCGGCCCTTGGCGGGACGGCGGCGTTTCACGACCCCTCGCGCGTGCGGCGCGGGACTACTCGGCCGGTGCCGCCGCCGGAGCGGCACTCGGCTTGGCCGCCGGCTTGGGCGCGGGCGCCTTGGCCGTGCCGGTCGCGGCGGGCGCACCCGCTCCGGCGCTCGGCGCCGCCTTGGGGGCCCATTCCGCATCGGCGCGCGGGCCGCCCGGGCCGTTGGTCGGGCCGGTGAGCTGGCCCGGCACCACGTCGTTGACCCGGTTCCAGGTCTGCGAGCCGCAAAGGAAGCCGAGGAGGCAGCCGCGCACCGACAGCTCCGTCGGCTGGTCCGACCACATCGTCACGTCGTAGAACTTGCCCTCGTCGGCGTTGTAGATCTTGCCGCCGTAATGGCCGTCCGGCTGCGGCTTCAGGCCCATGATCAGCTGAAGGCCCAGGGAGGGACGGGACTGCTTCTTCGGATCGGGATTCTTGAAGTCGATGCGGGGCTGACCCTGGTCGTTCAGGGGCACCTTCAGCCAGACGACGTAGCCGCACAGGTTGGTGTTCTGCGGGCCGCACCTCTCGGTGCGGATGCGGGCGCGCCCATCCTCGGTGAGCCAGGTGCCGCTGGCATCGTTGGGGGCGGCAGCCAGTGCGAGGCCCGGCAGAACGGCGGCAACGAGCCCGGCCAGGGGCGCCAGCCGGCGCGCGGCGCCCGCCATGGTGGATCGATTCGTCATGCTTCCAACAACCCTCATGCGCTCGCCCCGTGGCGATCCGCCCTCGTCCGCAGGACGGCAAGCGCTTGTCACGTGATGCCTCGCCATCCGACGTGAAGGTGACGGGATCATGGCCGGCATGCACCGAATCCTGCAGATTCGTCGTGACGACGTGGCCTTATCTTCGTGGCCGAGCCCGGCCGAGGGCGAAGTCTTGATGTTCGCTGGATCGTGCCGGGGTGCCACGGCGAACCGGCCCTTCGGCCTCTGGCGCGGAGACGGACCGCCGGCGCCCGCGATCGCCGGCCGTGCCGCGAACGATCCGCCGGGGACCGCGTTTACGGCCGTGCTTCTCGGGGATGGCGAACGACGTGATGGCGGATGGATCGGTCGGGATGGGTCGGCGCCTCGAAGCGGCGGACATCCGTCTCGGCGTCTCTCTGGCGCGTGCCAAGGACACCCGCCGGGTGCGGGCCCTGGCGGCGGCCAGCGAGGCGGGCGGCTGGAAGTGGCTGCTGGCGCTCTCCAGCGGAACCCTCGCCCTCGGCGTGCTGCGGCGGGACCCGCGTCTGGCCGAGGCCGGCCGGCACATGCTCCTCGCCGGGATCCTGGCGGCGGCCACCAAGACCACCGTGAAGCGGGTCGTGCACCGGACCCGGCCCAACGTGCTGATGGATGAGGGCCTCTACGAGAAGGGCTGGTTCGGGCCGAATGTCGGGCCGTGGCAGTCGTTTCCGTCGGGACACTCGGCCCTGAGCGTCGCGGTGGCGACGGCGGCCGGCCGGGCCTATCCCGAGATCCGCGGCGTCGCGACGGCGGCGGCCCTCGGGGTCGTGGCCGTCCAGGTCCTGCGTGGCGCGCACTTTCCGGTGGACGTCGCCGCCGGGGCGCTGATCGGGCTTTCGGCCGAGGCGGTGGACCACCGGATCGCCCTCGGGCGGGACGGCGTCGCCGGTCTGGCGGCACGCGGTATACCCGGATGATCGCGGCGAGGTCGCGCGGCATCGCGTGCCGGGAACGCCGCGACGCGACCTCCGGTTGACGCGGCATTCCATCGGAGATGCCGCGTGACCGACAATCCCCTGACGACCTATCCCGGCCCGCCCTTCGCGGGCCAGCCGCAGAGCTTTCCCGGCAAGACCGGCCGGATGGTGCCCGAGCCGGATCACGGCGAGGCGAGCTACCGGGGCTCGGGCAAGCTGACGGGCCAGGCGGCGCTGATCACCGGCGGCGATTCCGGCATCGGCCGGGCGGTGGCCATCGCCTTCGCCCGCGAGGGCGCCGACGTGGCGATCGCCTACCTGCCGGAGGAGCAGGCGGATGCCGAGGCGGTGGCCGGCTGGATCGAGAAGGCGGGCCGGCGCGCCCTGCTTCTGCCGGGCGACCTCAAGGACCCGGCCCATGGCCGCGACCTCGTGGCGCGCACGGTCGCCGCCTTCGGCCGCCTCGACGTGCTGGTGAACAACGGCGCCTTCCAGCAGCCGAACCAGGGGCTCGACGCCATCGAGGACGCGGTCTTCGAGGACCATTTCCGCACCAACGTGTTCGGGCCGTTCTACGTGACCAAGGCCGCCCTGCCCCACCTCAAGCCCGGGGCCTCGGTGATCTTCACCTCCTCGGTAAACTCCAAGCACCCGATGCCCTCGCTGATGGCCTACAGCGCCACCAAGGGGGCGCTCAGCAACATGGTCCTGAGCCTGGCGCAGCTGCTGGCCGAGAAGGGCATCCGGGTGAACGGCGTGCTGCCGGGGCCGATCTGGACGCCGTTCATCCCCGCGGGGATGAGCGAGGACGCGGTCAAGTCCTTCGGCAGCCAGGTCCCGTTCGGGCGCCCGGGCCAGCCGGCGGAGCTCGCCTCCGCCTACGTGATGCTGGCCTCGGCCGAGAGCAGCTACACCTCCGGCGCCCTCGTCACCGTCGCCGGGGCGATGCCGGTCCTCTGAGGGACCCTGCCGACCCCGGCCTCGACGCCGGGGTCGTTCCGAAGGGTTCGCCGAACGGTTCGGCCGGTTCGCGCGTTCCTGTGGCCTCGGAGGGGGAGAAGCAGGATGCGCACCTGGAGGGCGATGGACCGGGCCCCGCATGACGGTCGCTGGATCATCGCGATCCACCGGTCCGACCCGGACCGGCGCGCGGTGATCCGCTGGGACCCGGCGGGCCTGGGCGATCCCCGGCCGTGGCACGTCGCCTCCTGCCAGCACAGCTACCCGGCGGAGGCCTTCACGGACTGGATGGACTTCCCCGAGTGTCCGCCCGCCGCCGCGGGCGTCGAACCCGGCACCGCAGGAGGTCACGATGGCGCGCGAAGCGATGGGTCCCCTCACCCTGGAGGTTGAGAGCTGCCCCGAGGACGCCACCCGGTACCGCTGGACCGTGCGGGAGGCGGACCAGGTGGTGCGGAGCGCCCTTTATTCCCTGCCCGACGCGGAGGCCGCCCTGCGCCAGGGCCGCGAGGCCATGGCCGAGGCGGCCGCCCTCTGCCGCGACACGCGGGGGCGCGCACCGGGTTGATCCGGCTCGACGAGGCCGTGTTCCCCGGGCGTCGGGTGCCCGGGCGCCGTGTGCCCCGTCAGGCGAGGTCCCGATGCTCGGCGAGGCCGTACTGGAGATAATGGGCGAGCGGGTCGATCCCCGCGGCGGCCACGTCCGGGTTGGCGGCGAGGTACGCCTTCGTGTCGAACAGGGCGGAGGGGTTGCGGCCCTCCCGCCAGCCGTAGGCCTCGTAATGGAGGAGCGGATTCAGCCCGGCCTCGGCCACGTCGGGATTGGCCGCCAGATAGCCCGTCGTCGAGAAGTAGGCGTCCGGGTCGCGCCCCTCGGCGGCCCCGTATCGCAGGTAATGCGCGAAGGCGAAGCTGTCCGGATCACCGCCGGCGGCCGCCGCCGCGCGGGCCACGTCCGGGTACTGCGCGAGATAGTAGGTGGCATCGAATGCGCCATCGAGGTGGTGGGGGGCGGGCCCCGCGGGCGGGACGGGCAGGGCCGTGCGGCCCTCGACTTGCCCGTATTCCAGGTAGTGCGCGAGGGGGTCGATCCCCGCCGCCGCGACATCCGGGTTGGCGGCCAGGTACGCCTCCGTATCGAACGCCGCCGAGGGATTGCGTCCCTCCTGCCAGCCGAACCGATCGTAATGGGTGAGCGGATCGACACCGGCCGCGGCCACGTCCGGATTGGCCGCCAGGTAGCCCGATGTCGAGAACTGAGGGTTGGGATCGCGTCCTTCGCGCCAGCCCCATTCGGCATAGTGCCGATCGGGATCGACGCGCGCCTGCCAGACATCGCGGTTCTGGGCGAGGTAGAACAGATCGTCCACGAGGGGGGATCCGTCGGCCTCGTCGATCGTGCCGTCGGTGAAGTGAAGGCGGCCGATGCCGGTCACGTCCTGGACCGTGCCATCCGGCCCCGTCAGCACCGCCGCCCCGTTCTGATAGGTCAGGGTCGCCTGCGTGAAGGCGAAGGCGAAGGTCGCCTCCGCCGCGGGGCCGTGCGCCGCGACGGTGGTGGTGAGGGTGGCCGAGGCGGTGGCGCCGTCGCTGTCGGCGATGGTGTAGGCGAAGGAATCGGCCCCTGGGCTCCGCCCGAGATAGGCGTAGCGTCCGTCGGCGCCGATCGTCAGGGCCCCGTGGGGGCTCGCGAGGGTGACGGTGCCGCCGGCCGGTACGGCGGTGGTCGCGCCGTCCTCCGTGCGCACGGCCGTGACGTGCAGGGCCGCACCGCCGAGATCGACGTCGTTCGCGAGCACGTTCCCCGTCGCGAAGGTGTGGGCGTCGAGGGCGGCCGTATCCGCCGCCGCGATCGGGGTGCCAGCCACCGTGAAGCTGAAGGCGACCGGATCGGCGGAATTGCCGGCCGCGTCCGTCGCGGTGGCGGTGAGGGTGTGGGGGCCGAGGCCGAAGGTCTGGCCCGAGGCGACCACCGTCGTGCCCTCGCGAACGGTCACCGGGTCGGTACCGTCGACCGCATCCGTGGCGGTGGCGGCGAAGGTCACTGGCGCGCCCGCCGCGGAGGTCGCCTGGATGGTGGGCGCCGGGGCGGAAATGGCGATGACGGGTTTGGCGGTGTCGGCCACCGTGAAGCTGAAGGCGACCGGATCGGCGGGATTGCCGGCCGCGTCCGTCGCGGTGGCGGTGAGGGTGTGGGGGCCCAGCCCGAAGGTCTGGCCCGAGGCGACCACCGTCGTGCCCTCGCGGAACGTCACCGGGTCGGTGCCGTCGACCGCGTCCGCGGCGGTGGCGGCGAAGGTCACGGCGGCCCCGGCCGCGGAGGTCGCCTGGATGGTGGCCGCCGGAATCTGGGTCAGGGCCAGGGACGGGGCTGTGGTGTCGACGGTGAGGGTGCCGGGCATGGCCGTTGCGAATCCGGCCAGGGTGACGGGGCTGCCGTCGGTCCCGGCCAGGGTGGCGTTGGTCAGGTCGATGCCGGTGACGGCCAGGTCCTGCGCGGTCTGGCCGGGGGCCACGGTGTAGGTGAAGCGCAGGGTTCCGGTTCCCGAGCCGCCCGCATAGGCGGCGGTGGCGCCGGTGTTCAGGGTCAGCACGGGCGTGCCCGTCACGGCGACGGCGTCGGTGAACTGGACCGCGAGGGTGACGGCGGCGCCGGCCTTGAGCAGGCCGTTGCCGCTGCCGTCGATGCCGGGCCCGCTGTCCGCGATGGACTGGACCGCGATCGGGCCCGCCTGGGTGACGGCCTGGGAGACGGCGAGGCCGCGGGGGTCGACCCAGAGGGGCAGGTCGCGGTCGTCGTAGATGGCGGCGCCGATGCCGGGCTGTCCGGGCAGGGCGATGCGGGCGCCGCCCCATCCGTAGAACAGCTCGGTGGCGGCGGGGACGTCGCGGTCGAAGGTGAGGCGCAGGTGGCTGGCGTCGACGAGCTCGGCCCTGGTGGCGAGCGCCTGGCTGGCGGCGGCGTTCCAGTCGGCGCGCAGGCTCCAGCCGGTGCCGGCGGCGGCGACGCTGCCGAGGGCCTGGAGGGACGTGGCCTGGTCGAACGCGACGGTGAGCAGGAGCTGGTCGGGGGCGCCGGCCACGCGCTCGGCGCGCACGACCCGGGGGCCGTCGTCGTCGATGTCGCCGGAGGCGAGCGCCAGGGGCGAGCCCGGCAGCGCCGAGGCCCGGAACGTCTCGGCGACCGACAGGGCGACGCGGGAGAAGATCTGCGCGCCGTCGGCCCGGTCGACGTGGAGGTCGCCGGGCTTCGAGGGGAAGCCGCTGGCGTTCACGTCCATGTTGACGTCGCTGGCCTGGCGCGCGGCGTAGCCGGCGTTGAAGCCCTTGTCCTCGGCGAGCTCGGCCTGCCCGACCCGGATGGTCTGGTTGTTGACGGACTGATTGACCGTCGTCTGTCCGACGAAGGGAATGGCGTTGACGAACAGGTAGGGGACGGTGGCGGCGTCCTGGCCGAGCACGCCGCGCACGAGGCCGGCCTCGTAGCGGGCCGCGCTCTTCCACATGGCGGGCGTGATCCCGTCGAACTGGCTGTCGTTCTCGTTGTGCAGCCAGACCACGGCGGTGGGCGCGGCCTGCTGGCTCGCCGGCAGCTTGCCGATGGCGCTGAGCAGTCCGAGTTCGCGGAACGTCGCGTTCCAGCCCTGGGTGTAGTCGCCGTTGACCGGGGTCAGCCAGTCGGTGAGCATTCCGGTGCCCGGCCATTCGGTCAGCGCGCCGTCCTTCGTCGCGTCGACGTTGGTGGCGACGACGTTGACCTTCTGGTTGACGCCGTCGAAGCCGAGCAGGGTCTGGATCTGCGTCTGCATCAGGGCCATGTCGCCGTAGCGGCTGGGGAAATAAGTGTTCGACTGGCCGCGCACGATGACGTTGAGGGTGGTCGAGGCCGGGATCGCGCCGGTGTGGTCGGTCACCGGATCGGCCTTGAATCCGGCGTCGAGTTGCGTCGCGCTCTGGCCGGCGGTGAGACTGCCGGAGGACAGCGACGTCGCGGTCGAACCCTTCAGGCCCTGCGGCGTCGCCGCCACGACCTCGTAGGTCCCGGCGTTCAGGCCGCGGAAGCTGTACGCGCCGTTCCGATCCGTCACGGTGGTGTCGACGGCGTAGCCTGCGGCGTTGAGGACCACGACGTCGACCCCGGCGAGGCCGGCATCTCCGGGATCCTGCCGTCCGTTGCCGTCGGCGTCGGCATACATCGTGCCCGACAGGGAGACGGACGTCGCGACGTCCCGGGTGCTGAACAGCGAGGAGGCGAGCGTCGCGCCGCTTCCGACGCTCTTGAACAGCGTCTCGGGGCCGGTCACGGCCTTGCCGCCGGGGGCGACGGCCTCGACGTAGTAGTTGCCCGGCGTGAGGTTGGCGAAGCTGTAGATGCCGTCCTTGCTCGGGGACGCCGGATCGCCCGTCCGGGTGACGGTCGTGGCGACGGTGCGGCCCGACGCATCGAAGAGCGTGATCGCGACGCCGTTGATCGACGCCTCGCCGCGGTCGAGCTTTCCATTGCCGTTGGCGTCGTCGTAGGCCAGGCCGACGATGCTGCCGAGCTTGTAGAAGCCTTCGTCCAGCGGCGTCGTGGTGTCGTTGGCCGCCGTCACGTTCGTGACGAGGGTCTTGCCCCCCGCGACGGCCGTTCCGGCCTCGGCGATGTAACCCGTGCCGCCGGGCGTGAAGCGCACCGCGTAGGAGCCCGCCGCGAGGTTGGCGAAGCTGTAGCCGCCGGTGGCGTCCGAAATCGTCGTGGCGAGGGGGGCGCCGCTTCCGTCGGCGGCGAGCAGCTCGACGCCGAACCCGGCCAGGCCGCCGTCGTTGGGATCGCGGGTCCGGTTGGCGTTCGTGTCGGAGAAGACGGTGCCGGCCAGGGTGGCGTTCCTGGCGGGATCCGGAGGCGCCACCGTGAAGCTGAAGCTGCGCGTCGTCGCGTTGCCGGCCGCGTCCGTCGCGGTGGCGGTGAGGGTGTGGGGGCCCAGCCCGAAGGTCTGGCCCGAGGCGACCACCATCGTGCCCTCGCGGAACGTCACCGGGTCGGTGCCGTCGACCGCGTCCGTGGCGGTGGCGGCGAAGGTCACGGCGGCCCCGGCGGCGGAGGTCGCCTGGATGGTGGCCGCCGGAATCTGGGTCAGGGCCAGGGACGGGGCGGTGGTGTCGACGGTGAGGGTGCCGGGCATGGCCGTTGCGAATCCGGCCAGGGTGACGGGGCTGCCGTCGGTCCCGGCCAGGGTGGCGTTGGTCAGGTCGATGCCGGTGACGGCCAGGTCCTGCGCGGTCTGGCCGGGGGCCACGGTGTAGGTGAAGCGCAGGGTTCCGGTTCCCGAGCCGCCCGCATAGGCGGCGGTGGCGCCGGTGTTCAGGGTCAGCACGGGCGTGCCCGTCACGGCGACGGCGTCGGTGAACTGGACCGCGAGGGTGACGGCGGCGCCGGCCTTGAGCAGGCCGTTGCCGCTGCCGTCGATGCCGGGCCCGCTGTCCGCGATGGACTGGACCGCGATCGGGCCCGCCTGGGTGACGGCCTGGGAGACGGCGAGGCCGCGGGGGTCGACCCAGAGGGGCAGGTCGCGGTCGTCGTAGATGGCGGCGCCGATGCCGGGCTGTCCGGGCAGGGCGATGCGGGCGCCGCCCCATCCGTAGAACAGCTCGGTGGCGGCGGGGACGTCGCGGTCGAAGGTGAGGCGCAGGTGGCTGGCGTCGACGAGCTCGGCCCTGGTGGCGAGCGCCTGGCTGGCGGCGGCGTTCCAGTCGGCGCGCAGGCTCCAGCCGGTGCCGGCGGCGGCGACGCTGCCGAGGGCCTGGAGGGACGTGGCCTGGTCGAACGCGACGGTGAGCAGGAGCTGGTCGGGGGCGCCGGCCACGCGCTCGGCGCGCACGACCCGGGGGCCGTCGTCGTCGATGTCGCCGGAGGCGAGCGCCAGGGGCGAGCCCGGCAGCGCCGAGGCCCGGAACGTCTCGGCGACCGACAGGGCGATCCGATCGAAGATCTGAGTCGCGTCGGCGCGGCTGAAGTGAACGCTCCCCGGCTGTCGGGTGATGCCGTGGCCATCGACGTCCATGTCGACGTCGCTGGCCTGGCGCGCGGCGTAGCCGGCGTTGAAGTCCTTGTCCTCCGTCAGCTCGGCCTGCCCGACCCGGATGGCCTGGTTCTGGACCGGCTGCGTGGACTGCACCGCGGGCGTCTGCGCCGGGAACGGAATGGCGTTGACGAACAGGTAGGGGACGGTGGCGGCATCCTGGCCGAGCACGCCGCGCACGAGGCCGGCCTCGTAGCGCACGGCGCTCTCCCACATGGCGGGCGTGAGAGCCGCGTTCTGGCTGTCGTTCTCGTTGTGCAGCCAGACGACCGCAGTCGGCGCGGCCTTCTGCGCCGCGGACCATTGCCCGATCGTGCTGAGAAGGCCGATTTCCTGGGCGTTCGCCGTCCATCCGTTGCGGTAGTCGCCGTTGACCGGGCTCAGCCAGTCGGTGAGCATCCCCGTACCCGGCCATTCCGTGTTGGCACCGTCGGCGTTGTCGCGCGTGCCGATCACGTTGACCTTCTGGCGGACGCCGTCGAACCCGAGCTGCGCCTCGATGGCCGCCTCGAGCTTCGGCAGGTCGCCGTACAGCGTCGGGAAATAGGTGTTCGACTGGCCGCGCAGGACGACGTTGAGGACCGTGGCGGCCGGAATGGCGCCGGTCTTGTCGAGGACCGGATCCGGCGCGAACCCGACATTCAGCTGCGCGTTCGCGGCCCCGCTGGCGAGACTGCCCGTCGCGAGGGTCGTGGCGGTGGTGCCCTTCAGGCCTTCCGGGGTCGCCACGGTGACGCGGTAGCTCCCGGCCGTCGTCCCGAAGCTGTAATGCCCGGCGGCGTCGGTGACCGTGGTCTTGAGCGCGAATCCGGTGGCCGCATCGCTGAGGAGCACGCTGGTGCCGGCGAGGCCCGCCTCGCCGGGGCCCTGGCGTCCGTTCCCGTCTCCGTCGGCGAAGATCGTCCCGGACAGGCTGACCGTCGGGGGATTGTTCCGGACACCGAAGTTCTGCGACGCGATCACCGCGCCGCTGGTGACGACCTCCTTCAGCGTGGTCACGCCGCTGGTGACCTTGCCGTCCGGGGCGGTCACCGCGACCGTATAGGTCCCCGGGGCGAGGTTCTGGAAGCTGTAGACCCCGTTGGTGCCCGGCTTGAAGGGGTCCTTGTTGCTCGACGTCGTGCTGGCCAGGAGGACGCCGATGTCGTTGTACAGATCGACCGAGACGCCGTTCGTCAGCACCTCGCCCGCGTTGAAGACGCCGTTGCCGTTCGTGTCGTTGAAGATGATGCCCGCGATGCTTCCGGTCTTGTAGAACCCTTCGTCGACGGTCGTCTTCGCGTCGCTCGGGACGCTCACGTTGGTGACGAGCGTCTGGCCGCTCGCGTTCGTCGTCCCGGCGCTGCCCCGGTATCCGGCCGCGGCCGGCGTGAAGCGCATCGCGTAGGCGCCGCCGGCGAGAGCGGTGAAGGCGTAGGCCCCGGTCGCATCGGTGCGGACCGTCGCGAGGGCGGCCCCGCTCCCGTCGGCGGCGAGCAGGTCGACCGAGACGCCCGCGAGGGCCGTCTCGTTGGCGTCCCGCGTGCCATTGCCGTTGGCATCGGTAAAGACCGCCCCGGACAGCGTTGCGCCAGCCATGCCCTTCCCCCCTGATCGCTGACGACGCTTTGCCGCGTCGCCGCTTTATCAGTCTAGGGTGAGGCCTCTATTGCCTGGAGGCAATGGACTATAGTGACAAAGCGCTCTCTTTGTCGAAATCATGTTGCCATAGACCGGAAGAGTCCGGCCCATCGATCAGCACAGGCGCGTCCGGGCTTCAAGAGCAGGGCGCGAGGATGTCGGCGCGGGCGTGGAAGATCCGGAGGCGATGATCGCGTCGCGGGGGGCGCGGCGCCCCTACCCGAGCCGCGCCCTGCGCCGCAGGCGGCGCCAGCCCAGCACCACCCCCGAGAGGGCGATGGTCGCGCCGAGGCCGTTGAGGAGCCACATCACCGCGTCCCAGGCCGGGCGGGCCTGGAACAGGTTTCCGAAGTCCAGGCGGTGGGGTGCCTCGAACAGCCAGCGCTGGAGCCGGCCGCTGGCATCGAGGCGGTCGAGGAGCGCGCCGGTCTCGGGGTCGAGGTGGAGCCAGGTCGCGGCCGGGTCGTCGAAGCGCACCCGCAGCACCGGCAGCGGCCGGGTGTCGTGGTGGGGATACCAGTAGGCGTCGTAGGCGGTCAGCGTCTCGGTCGCGGCGATGCGGGCCTCCGGCCAGGCGCGGGCGGCTGCGGCGCGCAAGATCGCCTCCGTGGGCGGCGGGACCGCGACCCGGCGGCCCCGGGCATCGGCGGCGACCAGCACGGGCTGGCCGCCGACCTGCGTGAACCGGACCTCGACGATCCCCGGCCGCGCCAGGCCGTCGAGGGCCGCGCGGCCGACCGCGGCCGGGGGCCCGGCATAGGCCGCCTGCAGGGCCGCCGGGGGCGTGCGGGGCGAGAACCAGTGGTTCGGGTTCATGGAGAGCCAGCCGCTCGCCACGAAGCTGAGGAGGCTCAGGCCCCCGAGGGTGCCGAGGAGGTGGTGCCAGCGCCCGAGGCCGCGATAGGGGCTCACCCCCGCGGCGTAGGGCCGGCGCAGGCGCAGGCGCCAGATCCCCAGGGCCAGGCCGCTCAGCACCCCGGCGGTGGCGAGGCCGGAGACCCAGAGCACGGTGCCGCGCCAGAGTTCGCCCCGCGCCCGCAGGGGCGTGGGGTAGAACCAGTGCGGGATCGCCCCGAGCCAGTTCCACAGGCGCTCCCGGCGGTTGGTGTCGAGGACGACCGCGCCCGTGCGGGCCGAGACGTAGAGCTCGGTGCCGGCCGCGTCCCCGAGCGCCACCACGTGGAAGGGGCGCACCGGGTCGTAGCGGTCGCGCACCGTCCATGGGTCGCGGCTCACCGCCCGCACGGTGGCGCCCTCGCCGAACGACGCCCGGGCGGCCGCCCCGTCGATCTCGCCCAGGGCCTGCCCGGTCTCGGCCGAGACCACGTGCCGGGCGTCGTCGCGGGTGGTGACCTGATAGACCGGCGCCCCGCCCCGCATGGAGAGGCTCAGGCCGCCGGGGGCCGGGTCGAGCCCGGCCCGGGCCAGGGCCGCGTCCGGGCCGAGGAGGACCCGGTCCCAGGCGAGGGGCGCGAGGCGGGACAGGCGCTCGGCCTCCGTCAGGGCCGGAAACGCCACGTAGAGCATCACCAGCCCCGACAGCACCCAGGCGGCGAGGAACAGCCCCGTGGCGATGCCGAGCCAGCGGTGGCCGAGGATCAGCCCGCGCTTCAGGGGCTTCAGGAAGGCCCGTTTCGGAGAGGCCCGCATCAGAACCGGACGCTGTAGGCGACCTCGACGGAGCGCGGCCGGCCCAGCAGCCAGTTGGTGCCGACCCCGTTCACCGCGTTGCCGCTGATCGCGTAGATCGTGTCGAACAGGTTGTAGGCGCGCAGCGACAGGCGCGAATCCGGCGTGACCTGGTGGTCGAGCCCGGCATTGACCAGGGTGTAGGCCGGGCGCTTCGCCTGGTTGCCGAAGTCGCTGAAGGTCTCGCCCACGTGCTGCAGGCCGACCCGGGCCTCCCAGGCCGGGGCGAAGGCGTAAGTGACCCAGAGGTTGCCGACGCGCTCCGGCACGTCGATGGGCTGGCGCCCGGCATAGGACACCACCGCCCCGCCGACCGCCTGGTCGAGGGTGTCGTACTGGGCGTGCAGCAGCGCCAGGTTGGCGTCGATGCGCCAGGCCTCGGAGAGGTGCAGGCTCAGGGCCGCCTCGACGCCGAGGGAGGATTGCTGCCCGACCTGGGTCGAGAGCGTCGGCTGGCCCGGTACCGCCGAGATCAGGTTGTCCTTGACGATGCGGTAGCCGGCCAGCGTCCACTCGGCCCGGCCGTCCCAGGCCACGCCCTTGGCGCCGACCTCCACCTGCTCGCCGGTGGAGAGCCGGAAGTTGGCGAGACTCTGCGACAGGGAGATCAGGCTGCCCACCGGATCGGTGGCGGTGGCGTACTGGGCATAGAGCGCCAGCAGCGGCGTCGGGTTGTAGACGGCGCCGAAGCGGTAGCTCAGCGCCCGGAAGTCGCGGTCGAAGGTGTTGCCGGTGACGAGGTCGGTCCGCTGCAGCACCGGCGCGTCGTAGCGCACGCCGGCCAGGAGCGAGACCTGGTCGGACAGGATCAGGCGGTTCTCGGCGAAGACCGAGGCCTGGCGCGTGCTGGTGGCGTAGGCGGGCCGG
The DNA here is from genome assembly GCF_059816145.1 of Methylobacterium sp. 001424705. Lineage (NCBI taxonomy): Bacteria > Pseudomonadati > Pseudomonadota > Alphaproteobacteria > Hyphomicrobiales > Methylobacteriaceae > Methylobacterium > Methylobacterium sp. 001424705. Next base: position 84,242 of record NZ_JCBANU010000013.1, read on the forward strand.
GCGCGGCCCTCGGCCGGGAACAGGCCCGGGTCGTAGGCGAAGGGATCGACGCTGGTGGTGGTGTCGAAATAGAAGTTGTTGGTGTGCCGGAAGGCGATGTGGTTCACGTCGAACCCGGCCAGGAATTCGTTGCGGAAGCCGAACAGGGTGCCGCGGAAGGTGGCGTCGAGGCGGTTCCCGATCTGCTCCTGCTGGTGGTAGATCTCGAGGTAGTCGGAGCGGTCGATCCGCCCGGTGCCGCGGTTGAAGGCGTATTGCTCCACGTCCCGCCACTGGCGCCGGCTCTGGAGCCGGTAGGCGGTGTTGCGGACCGTGACGTCGGCGCTCGGCGTCCACTCGGCGCGCAGTTGCGTCCAGTTGTCGGTCCAGAGGATCTGGGCGTCGCGGACGTTGTAGTTGTTGAACCGGAGGGCGTCGCGGATGCGCCCGTCGACGAGGGGCGTGCCCCAGTAGCGGGCCGGCTCCTGATAGCCGAAATCATGGCTCAGGGTGACGGCGAGGTCCGGCGTCGCCTGCAGGGTCAGGGCGCCCGAGACCGCGAGGTTGCGGAAGCTCCCGTCCGGGGCGATCCAGCCCTCGGCGCGGTTGCCGCTGATGTTGAGGCGGTAGGCGAGCGCCTCCCCGATCGGGCCGCCGGAATCCAGGGCCAGACGCGCCAGACCGTCCGAGCCGACCGCCGCGCGGGCCTCGTTGAGGAGCGTGAAGACCGGCTTCTTGGTGACGACATTGATCACGCCGCCGATGGCGCCGTCGCCGTAGAGCACGGAGGCCGGCCCGCGCAGCACCTCGATGCGCTCGACGTTCCAGGTGTCGAACGGGAAGGTGACGGTGCCGGCGCCCACGAACAGGCGGGTGCCGTCGTAGAGCTGCTGGATCGAGTTCGGGCCGGAAAAGCCCCGGGCCGTGAAGGCGCCGTTGCCGTTGCCCGGCGCCGCCACCGTGGTGATGCCGGTGGCGTTCTGGGTGACGGCCTCCGCCACCGTGTTCTGGCCGCGCAGCCGCGTGGTCTCGCCCGCGATCACGTCGACGCTGGCGGGGGTCTCCAGGGCCGTCAGGCCGAGGCGGCTGGCGCTGCGGCCGGGGCTGCGCAGGTTGAGCCCCTCGGCGGGCGCCGGGCCGCCCCGCCCGGAGCCCGCGACCTCCAGGGTCTCCAGGGTGACGGCCGGCGGGACCTCCCGGGTCTCGGCCTCGGCGGAGATCGGCAGCAGGCCGCCGAGCAGGGCCGCCAGGGGCAGGACGTGTCGCGACGGCAAGGTTGGGCCTTGCCGCGACCCGCGCGCGTTCGCGGTTCGGGACGGGATGGGGGCGACGGGCATAGGGTAACGGGATGTGGGGTAACTGGACGTGGGGCAACCGGACATGGGGCAACCGAACATGGGCGCGGGCATCGGTCGGGGCCGACCTGCCGTCTCCGCTAGACTGAATGTTATAACATCACAATTGGCAAGCGGGGCCCGGGGCCGGCGTGTCCGCGGCGCAGCCGTCACCGGGCCGCGCGGGGCGGCCGGAGGGAGCATGCGGGAGCAAGACTTGCGGGCGAGGACGGGCATCGACGGGACGGCTGACGCGACGAGTCGCGCGGAGTGGCACGTCACCGCGAAGAGGTCGGTCCGTTCGCGGCAAGCGAACGCCCCGACACCCACCAGGACACCCCGCCCGATGCGTTTCGCGTGTGACCACGACTGACGGCAGGTCTCCTGGCTCGCGGGTCACCGCCCTCCCATCGTCTTCCCAGGTCCCGGGTCCTGACGGACCGTTCACCCAGTGACGTGTTGATGAGGAGCTCGCCGCTTACAGTTGCGGGGGCAGCCGCGGCTTCGGGCTCTCGCCCTCACCGCGTTCCCTTTTGATCCTCGTTAAAGAGGAACCGTCGCGGGTAAGCTAGGCCGTTTCCGGCGCCGCCGTCAAATCCCCCGGGGTTCGGCAGCCTGCCCTGCGCAGGGGGCGACCGGGGCGGCCTCGCGCGGATCGGGGGACAAATCCCGCCGTGGAGCGTTGGCCCCGCAGGGAGAACCGGGCTGTGACGCTGTGACCGAGACTGAAGGAGCAGAGAGCACGATGTCCGAGGATGGGATCACGTTCGAGCGGATCCGCGAGCGCGCCCATGAGATCTGGGAGCGCAACCACCGCCCCGAGGGGTTCGAGGTCGAGTTCTGGCTGATGGCCGAGCGGGAGCTGCGGGCCGAGCGCGCCCGCAACGCCCCGAAGTCGGCCGCACCGGCGCAGGAGGACGCCGCCTGTCCCTGACGGCGCCGGGGACGGGCTCGGGGGCGGGTCGCCTCAGCCGCTCGCCGCCACCGCGTCGTGGTCCGCGAACAGGATCGCGTGGGTGAGCGGGCCGTCGACGCGCATCGGGTCCCGGACGAGGGCCTAGGCGGGGACGTCGCGGACGGCCGCCCAGGCGCGGTAGCAATTCGGTGGGACCCGTCCCCGTCCGGTCTCCAGCTGCGAGAGGACGGTGTCGTATTCGGCCCCGACCACAGTGGCGAGCGGGCGCCGGCATAGGCCGCGCGCCGCGCGCAGGGGCTTCAGGAAGCGACCGCCCTCCCGGCCCGGTTCCGACACCCCCGCCGAATCCGGGCGTTGGCGGTGAGCGGACACGTGGGACATCCCCCCTCGGACAGCATGGGGAGGGCGCAGGCCCGGCCGGCGCCGTCGCGACGCCGCGGGCGGGGGCGCCGTTCGACGCGCCAGATCCGGCGGCGCCGCCGGGCTAGTCGGAAACAGCCCGGACTGCGCCGTGATCCGTGGATCGGGACTTCCCGTTGGGGAACGCTCCGTTCCCGCGTCGCCTGCGCCCGCACCGGATGTGCCGCGCGCCGTGAGGGCGCGGGCGACGCGGTCGGTGCTGAGCGACGGCTTAGGGCGCGATACGGCCCGTGCGGGCGACGGCGATCGCCTTCGGGTTCTTCATCGAGCGGTTGCCGGAGAAAACCAACGATCCCGAACCGCGTGTCGACGGGCCCGCGATCCCGCCGCGGCGGGCCGCCTTCGGCCGCGCCGGGCACGGGGTCTCGACCCTCACGGTCCTGGGGCTGGGGTTCGGACTGGCTCTAGCCTGGGTCGTCTTCCTGTGTTGGGTCGCTCACGGAGTGCTAAGGTTGATAATGGACTAACGACCGCAGTGCAGCTGAAATTGTGCAAAGCACAAAAGTGCTGTTTATTTCCGCTTGTGTCCTCTCAATACCTAGGTAGTCTGGCTTCCGGTGTCGTTGGTGCGCAAATGCTTCTGATCTGTTTTGCCTCGCTCGGAGCTGTCGCAAGCCAGGCCGTGCGCCTGCCGGGTCTTCTGGTGATCGTATCGCTGCTGGCGGTGGCGATCGGCATCGAGGGGGCCCTGGAGCAGCGTGCCCTCGCGATCGTCCTGACCGATGCGGTCTGGATGCTCGTGGCGGTGGAGGCGTCCTATGTCGCGGCCTCGCTGCTCTGGACGTCCGAGGCCTCGCCCGCCGAACCCCGGAAGGCGTGAACCTTCGGGGCGTCCGGCTGAGCCGGCGCGCCCTACCGGAACGGGGGCTCGGGCTTGAGCAGATAGCGGGCGACGATCGTGCCGCCCAGCGCGCCGAGGAGCGCGCCCGATCCGCTGGCCATAGCGTCGATGACCTGCGCGGTCCGGCCGGGCACCCAGCGCTGGCCGATCTCCATGACGACCCCCAGGACGGTGAGCGGCACGCCGATCCGCCACCAGCGCAGCCCGGCACCGTAGCCGAGGACGAACAGGCCGGCGGTCCCGCCATACGCGATGGCGTGCTCGACCTGACCCGGCAGGGAGGTGCGCGCCTCCCAATCCCGCGGAATCCAGGAGAGCCAGACCAGGGTCCCCACGCTCAGCCAGGCCGCCGCGCGGACGAGCCTCGAAAGGGCGGTCAGACGTGGCGACATGCGTGTTCCGAACCTTTCCGATCTGTCCCCTACCCCCACGGGCCGTCCCCGGGGCGGGCGCCGGGGGCGACGGGACCCTGCCGCCGGCCGGCGCCGACGCGGGCGCGCGTTTTTCCCGATGGGGTCCGGTGCCGCTGCGCCCCTACGGGCGGTCAACGGGCCGGGTGGTCGCCCGGCGGTTCGCCTTGAGGAGCTTGCCGATCACGATGCCGGCCGGGACGGACAGGAGGGTCCAGAGGCGCAGGACGTGGAGGAGGCGGAAGACCATCACGCGCCCTCCCCCGCCTTCACGGCAGCGTCATACCCCGCCATCCACTGGGCATGCGCCTGCGTGCCCTCGGCGTAGGGGCAGTCCTCCCGGCGCAGGCCCTTGCCGGGGGCGTAGAACCCCAGCGCGTAGTGATCCAGGTTGTCGTCCGGGGGCTCTGTCATGGGCGGGAAGATAGGGCGCGCGGAAGGGCCTCCAAGGGCCCGACGCGTCCACGCCTCATCGGCGCGACGGAGTCCCGCCGGCATCCGCATCACGCTGTCAGGTGGAGAATTTGTCTTTCCCAGCAAAGGCTTCGGAAAGAAATGGCGCGCCCGAAAGGATTCGAACCTCTGACCCCCAGATTCGTAGTCTGGTGCTCTATCCAGCTGAGCTACGGGCGCCTGCGACCGGTGGGGGTTGGTGCCGCCCCCGGTGTGAGCGGGTGTTTAGAGGCTCCTTTTTGCGCTGGCAACCCTGGCCGGACAGATTTTTCGCGGCGGTACGCTTCGCCGTCCGTTCGGGGAGGGCGCGCGCGGGCACGACGTCCGGCCTCCCGGCGGGCGATCCCCTATCTCGTTCTTCGAACGCAGGCTCGTCTCGGTCGGAAGGTGTTCTTTCGCGGTGAAGGGCAGATCTGATGCCGGGATGCAGCGTATGCGTCGATCAAAATTGGTTTTTTGTCGGCTCGTGATCTTGTCGTTTCATCCCGTCATCACTGTCAGGGCAAGGTGGAACATTTATGACAACGCTTCGGCTTGGCCGTTTGAACCGGGATTGCCGGTTTCCATCTTGGAACGCTTTGCGGTCCTCGGGAATTGAGAGGGTCTCTTGCCCGTCCTAGACTTATCCAAGGAGAATGCCGTGAAACGGTCCCTGACCACCCTCGCCCTTCTGACGATCCTCGGTGCGGGTTCGGCCTCCGCCCAGACCACCGTCACCGGCACCCCGGCCCCGGACGCCAAGTCGAGTGCCACCTCCGGCGGCCAGGAGGCCGTGACCCGGCCCAACACCGACAAGCCGGACGCCACCAAGCCGGCCACCGCCAAGGCGGCCTCGAACGCCAAGCTCGAGGAAGGCGCCAACAGCTTCACCGAGGCCCAGACGCACCACCGCCTCACCGAGGCCGGCTACAAGGACGTCAAGGGTCTGACCAAGGACGACAAGGGCATCTGGCGCGGCGAAGCGGTGCTCGACGGCAAGCCGGTCAAGGTCGGCGTCGACTTCAAGGGCAACGTCGCGGCCCAGTAGGCCGCCACCGCCCACCCCTCCCCTCGCCCGCACACAGGAGTTTCCCATGGCTCATCAGACCATCACCGCCCTGTACGACGATTACGACGCTGCCAGCACGGCCGTCTCCAAGCTCGAGGCCGCCGGCGTGGCGCATGCCGACATCAGCATCGTGAGCAGCAACGAGGGGGACCGGCATGCCGGGCGCGTGCGCTCCGCCTCCGACGTGGACGCCCCCGTCCACGGTGACACCCCGGAGAAGGCGTCCAGCGGCGCCGGAGCGGGCGCCACCGTCGGGACGGTCCTGGGCGGCGCCGCTGGTCTGCTGACCGGCCTCGGCCTGCTGGCGATCCCGGGCGTCGGCCCGGTCGTGGCGGCGGGCTGGCTCGTGGCCACGCTGACGGGCGCGGGCATCGGCGCGGCAGCGGGCGGCCTCGCCGGCGGCCTGACCGGCGCGGGCCTCAGCGAGACCGACGCCCATACCTACAGCGAGGGCGTGCGCCGCGGCGGCACCCTGGTGACGGTCCGGGCCGACCAGTCCCAGGCGGCCCGGGTGATGGACATCCTGGAGGAGCACGGTTCGATCGACGTCGACGAGCGCGCCCAGAACTGGCGGGCCGAGGGCTGGACCGCCCCGCAGGCCGCCGCCGCCACCTCGCCGAACGCCATCCCGGGCAACGCCCTGGGCGGAACCGTCGAGGGCCGCAACCGCGTGCGCGCCTACCCGACCACGCCGGTCTGATCGACGCCCTACGGCCGCCCTCCGCGTGGGGGGCGGCCCTCGCAACGGCGGACACCCCGGCGGCCCTCGGCCCCGGGGTTTTTCGTGCGTGGACTGGGGGAGTCGTCGAGGCGCGGTCGCGTTGGGCTTCTCCGCGTGTACGCGGGCCACGGTCTCGCGACGGTCTGGGATGATCAGGAAAGGGTGGGTCCCGGAGCCGAAGCTCCGGGTTCTGTTTCGACGGTTACCCTACCGCAAGATGCTTACGCCGCGAGGCGGGCATCCATGACAACGTTATCGTTGGCATTTAGAGTTTTGGCCAAATGCTCGAAACAGGGGTTGCCTGCGTCGAACCGGTCGAGTCCTTACCGACAGCCGCATCGTCCCGCACCGAAGTGAGAGCGAACTCGCGATCCCTTTACCGCCCAGTCGATCCTATTTCGCCCCCATCAGAAGACCACCCGCCGACGTGGATGGGCTTGTGGTGGAGGCGCCGGAGTACTGCCCTCCGGGTCCTGAAACGTTATTACGAACCGGTCATCAACCGCAGGTCCGATATAGGCGAAATCGCCGCGCGGGTCCAGTCGGCGCGCTATCCCGCCGCACCCGTCTCCCGAGCGAACCAATCGGCGTAGGGGGTGGTGTGGGCCATGTGCCGGTTGAGGTCGGGCGCGCCGTCGTCCCACCAGACGGGGCCGCGCTCCCCGAGGCCGCGCTTGGCCGCGTCGACGGCCCGGCGGGCCTGCGCGACCGCGTCCGGATTCCCGGCCGCCTTGCCGGCCTTCACGGCCCGGCGCGCATCCATCAGCGCGGCGACGAGGGCGTCGCGCGCGGCGGGGCCGAGGTCGGGACGGGTCCGGCGCCAGAGCCGGCCGCGCACCACGAGGTAGCGTCCGTCCGGCGTCACGAGGGGCGGTGCCGTTCCTGTTCGTGGCGGAGCCTTACCCCGTGGCGCGGCCACGGCGATGCGCCTGCTCCTCGATCAGGGCCTCCACGGCCGCGATCGTGTTCTCGAGGTCGGCCACGCGGCGCAGGACGCTGTCGGGCGGCAGCATCTCGATCTTCGCGGCTTCGGTGATGAGGGTCCTCTGAGCGTCCTTGAGGCGGTCGAGGAGGGATTCCAAGTCTGACATTGTCCGGCTTTAGCGGATGCCGGGGGCGACCCGCAATGCACATCGGAGAAAGAGAGCCGAGATATCCTTGGCTGATCTCCATGGCTATTGTCCGGCCGCGCGTCGAAATCCCGCGCGCGGCGCGGGCTCTGACTTCGGCGATCCTGCCCGGTCTTGACGGTCGCGGCTCAGGTAGAGTGGAAAACCACCGTCACGCCGCCCTCCGTCTTGTCACGGAAGGTCTTGTCGCGATCAGGGTCGGCGGCGAGGTCGGTCGACCGCTGCGTCATCGGCGAGGTCCTGTCGAACCGGCCCGCCTGGATCCGAGCCGCAGATGGCACCGTTCGCCGCCTCGACGATCCCGTCGCGGATCCCCGGGGCCCGCCATGGCCGCCCCTGCTTCCCGGGGACCCGGCCCGTGGAACGGCGGCGGCATCGATCCCGTTGGCTCCGCGGTCCGTGCCGGAACCGTCTCCGGCCGGACGGCCCGTCCGGGAAGGCCGCATGCTGCTCCTCCTCCTGTCCCTCCTGCTCCTGGCGACCGTCGTCCTGATGGTGGTCCGGCGGCGCCACATCGGTCGCCTCACCTCCTTCGCGACGCTGCTGGCGGCCGTGATGCTGATGATCTGGATGCAGAACACCGGGCTCCTCCCGGGGAGCCAGGGGCGCTACAGCGACGACCGTCCCCGGACGAGCCTCGATCCTCCGGCGCCGGCGCCGCGCGCCCCCTGAGGGGCAAGCCCGTCACAGCACGGCGCCTGTGTCGCTGGATCGCGTGGGATGCCATGGACCGTTCCGGCCGATCGCGCGTTCACCGCTCGGCCCGCGCACGTGTCTTGCTCGGGGGGCTCGTGTATCGGGGGCTGGGTCCCGTGCGGACCGTCCGGGGTTACGACAGATCCGGCGGTATCGGGGCCGAAGACGATCGAAGGATATTGGGGCGATGGCGAAAATTCTTCTGGTGGAAGATCACGAGGAGATCTGGGACTTCCTGTCCCGCCGGCTGAAGCGGCGCGGCTACGACGTGATCCTCGCCCATGACGGCGAATCCGGCGTTCAGCAGGCCCGCACCGGGCAGCCGGACGTCATCCTCCTCGACATGAACCTGCCGATCCTGGACGGCTGGTCGGCCGCCCGCGTGCTGAAATCCGGCAGCGACACCAAGGGCATCCCGATCATCGCCCTGACCGCCCACGCCATGTCGGGCGATCGCGACAAGGCGATCCAGGCCGGCTGCAACGACTACCACCCGAAGCCGGTGGACTTCTCCAAGCTGCTGACCCAGATCAACGCCGCCGTCGGTCCGCAGGCGCCCGCCATCGCCTGAGGCGGCCCGCCCGGCCGCGCGCCCCGCGCGCCCGATGCCGTCGCATCGGCTGCCGCGTCGCTCACCCCAACGAGACCGATCCATCCATGAGCGACGATCCCATCACCGCCCGCCTCCTGCGGCAGGCGATGCCGGTCTTCACGACCCTGGCCTCCTGCCTCCTCGTGATCACCATCGCGGCGGCCCTGTATCTCGGCCGCGACGTCTTCGTGCCGGTGACCCTGGCGATCCTGCTCAGCTTCGTCCTGGTGCCCGGCGTGCGCCTCCTGCGCCGCATCCGGGTCCCGCGGGCGCTCGCCGTCCTGGTCGTGGTGCTCACCGCCTTCGGGGCGCTCCTCGGGGTCGCCCTCCTGATCGCCAACGAGACGGCGCAGCTCGCCTCCGACCTGCCCCGCTACCAGGTGACGATGCGCGAGAAGATCGCCTCCCTGAAGGAGGCGACCGCCGGCAGCGGCACCCTCTCGCGCATGGTCGACATGGTGCAGGATCTCAGCGCCGAGCTGCAGCCGGACCCGAACGCGACCCCGCCCGAGGGCAGCGCAGGCAGCCTCGCCCATCCCCTCCACGTCCAGATCGCCTCGGCCAAGGCCGGGCTGCTCGGAACCCTCGGCGCCGTCGCCGGCCCGATCCTGCATCCCCTCGCCACCACGGGCCTGATCCTGATCTTCACGATCTTCATCCTGCTGCAGCGAGAGGATCTGCGGAACCGCGCGATCCGGCTGGCGGGCTCGGGGGACCTGCGCCGGACCACGGCGGCCATCGACGACGCGGTGGCCCGCCTCAGCCGGTTCTTCCTGGCCCAGCTCGTCCTCAACATCGCCTTCGGCCTCGTGATCGGCCTCGGCCTGTGGTGGATCGGCGTGCCGAACCCGATCCTGTTCGGGGTGCTGGCCGCGATCATGCGCTTCGTGCCCTATATCGGCGCGGCGATCAGCGCCCTCCTGCCCCTCATCGTGGCCGCCGCCGTCGATCCGGGCTGGAGCATGGTCATCGCCACCGCGATCCTGTTCGTGGTGGTGGAGCCCATCGCCGGCCACGTGGTCGAGCCCCTGCTCTACGGCCATTCCACCGGGCTCTCGCCCATCGCGGTGATCCTGGCCGCCACCCTCTGGGCCTTCCTGTGGGGACCGATCGGCCTCGTGCTGGCGACCCCCATCACCGTCTGCCTCGTGGTGCTGGGGCGCCACATCGAGCGGCTCTGGTACCTCGACGTCATCCTGGGCGACCGCCCCGCCCTGTCGCCGCCGGAGATCTTCTACCAGCGCATGCTGGCGGGCGACCCCGAGGAGGCGATCGACCAGGGCCGGATGTTCCTCAAGGCCCGCGCCCTCGTCACCTATTACGACGAGGTGGTGCTGGCCGGCCTGCTGATGGCGCAGGAGGACCTCTCCCGCGGCACCCTCGACCGGACCCGCCAGGACGAGGTCGGCACCGCGCTCCGGGCCGTGGTCGCCCGCCTCGGGACCGTGCCGGCGGGCCGGACGATCGGTTCCTCCGCCTCGGCCGGCAATTCCGAGACCTCGGCGGCCATCGCCGCCATCGGGCCCGACCGGCAGGTCGCCGCCGTGGTGCTGCGCCCGGAGGACCTCCCGGCCCGCTGGCGGGCGGCCCGGCCCGTGCTCTGCGTGTCGAGCCGTGGCCCCTTCGACGAGGCGGCCACCGCGATGCTGGGGCAGATCCTCGGCCGGCACGGCCTCGGCGCACAGGTGATGTCGATGGCGGAGCTTCGCCGGGGCGAAACGCCGGACGATCTCTCGGGGATCGCCCTGGTCTGCTTCTCCTACCTGGAGCCCGTCAGCCTGTCGCAGATCCGGCTGAACGTCCGCCAGGCGCGGCGGGCGATTCCCGGCGTCCGGGTCCTCGTCGGCTTCTGGCGCGAGCGGGATCCGGCCTCCCTCGACCGGCTGCGCCGCACCCTCTCCGCCGACGTGCTGGTGACCACCCTGAACGGGGCGCTCGACGCCGCCCTGACCTTCGCCAAACGGGGGTGAGGCCGGGCCGGGCCAGGGGGGCCATTTGACATCCCCCTGGGCTTGACCCACTTCTCCCCCGCGCCGACCCCCTCTCCGGACGGGTGGCGACGCCCCCCGCACAATCTGCGCATGGACGTTGCTGCGGGTCAGGCCCTGACGAGAGGCTAGTACCAGCACATGAAAGTCGTCGTCGTCGAGTCGCCGGCCAAGGCCAAGACGATCAACAAGTATCTCGGCCGCGACTACGAGGTTCTCGCCTCGTTCGGCCATATCCGAGACCTTCCGGCCAAGGACGGCTCCGTCGATCCGGAGGCGGACTTCCACATGCTGTGGGAGCTCGACGATCGCGGATCGAAGCGCGTCTCTGACATCGTCAAGGCGCTGAAGGGCGCCGACGGCCTGATTCTCGCCACCGACCCGGATCGCGAGGGCGAGGCGATCTCCTGGCACGTGGTCGAGGCGCTCACCGCCCGCCGCGCCCTCAAGGGCATGCCGGTGGAGCGCGTGACCTTCAACGCCATCACCAAGACGGCGGTGGAGACCGCCATGCGCCAGCCCCGGCAGATCGACCAGGCGCTGGTCGACGCCTACCTGGCCCGCCGGGCGCTCGACTACCTCGTGGGCTTCAACCTCTCGCCGGTGCTGTGGCGCAAGCTGCCCGGCGCCCGCTCGGCCGGGCGCGTGCAGTCGGTGGCGCTGCGCCTCGTCTGCGAGCGCGAGCGCGAGATCGAGGTCTTCAAGCCGCGGGAATACTGGTCCCTGGTGGCGACCCTGGTGACGGAGACCGGCGCCAGCTTCGAGGCCCGCCTCACCGGCGCGGACGGCAAGCGCATCCAGCGCCTGGACGTCGGCACCGGCGAGGAGGCGGCGGCCTTCAAGCGCGATCTCGAACTCGGCACCTTCTCGGTCGGCAGCGTCGAGGCCAAGCCCGCCAAGCGCCACCCCGCCCCGCCCTTCACCACTTCGACCCTGCAGCAGGAGGCCTCCCGCAAGCTCGGGATGGCGCCGGCCCAGACCATGCGCGCCGCCCAGAAGCTCTACGAGGGTGTGGAGATCGACGGCGAGACGGTGGGCCTCATCACCTACATGCGGACCGACGGCGTCGACATGGCGCCCGAAGCCATCGCCGACGTGCGCCGGGTCGTCGCCCAGGAATACGGCGAGCGCTACCTGCCGGGTGCGCCGCGCAAATACAGCGTCAAGGCCAAGAACGCCCAGGAGGCGCACGAGGCCGTGCGCCCCACCGACATGGGCCGTCTGCCCAAGGCGGTGGCCCGCACCGTCGATGCCGAGCAGGCCAAGCTCTACGAGCTGATCTGGACCCGCACGGTGGCGAGCCAGATGGAATCGGCCGAACTGGAGCGCACGACGGTGGACGTCGTCGCCCAGGTCGGGCCGCGCACGCTGGAGCTGCGCGCCACCGGCCAGGTGGTGAAGTTCGACGGCTTCCTCACCCTCTACCAGGAGGGCAAGGACGACGAGGAGGACGAGGACGGCCGGCGCCTGCCGCCCATGAAGGCGGGCGACCCGCTCAAGCGCGAGCGCATCGCCTCGACCCAGCACTTCACCGAGCCGCCGCCGCGCTATTCCGAGGCCAGCCTCGTCAAGCGCATGGAGGAGCTCGGCATCGGCCGGCCCTCCACCTACGCCGCCGTGCTGCAGACCCTGCGCGACCGCGAATACGTGCGGATCGACAAGAAGCGCCTCGTGGCCGAGGACAAGGGCCGCCTCGTCACCGGCTTCCTCGAGAGCTTCTTCAAGCGCTACGTCGAGTACGACTTCACCGCCGATCTCGAGACGCAGCTCGACCGGGTCTCGAACGCCGAGATCGACTGGCGCGAGGTGCTGCGCGACTTCTGGCGCGACTTCTCCGCCGCGATCGCCGGCACCAAGGAGCTGCGCGTCGCGGAGGTGCTCGACGCGCTCAACGACCTGCTCGGCGCCCACATCTTCCCCGAGAAGGCCGACGGCTCGAACCCGCGCACCTGCCCCACCTGCGGCTCCGGCCAGCTCTCCCTGAAGCTCGGCAAGTTCGGCGCCTTCGTGGGCTGCTCGAACTATCCGGAGTGCAAGTACACGCGCCAGCTCGCCGCCTCGGGCGTCGAGGGCGACGGCGAGGGCTCGTCGGAGAACGGCGGTCAGCCCGGCACGCGGGTGCTCGGCAACGATCCCGCCTCCGGCCTGCCCGTGACGGTGCGCGACGGCCGCTTCGGTCCCTTCGTCCAGCTCGGCGAGGCCGCGGCCGAGAAGGAGGCGCCCAAGCCCAAGCGCTCCTCGATCCCGAAGGGCACCAGCCCGTCCTCGGTCGACCTGGAGATGGCCCTGAAGCTGCTCGCCCTGCCGCGCGAGGTGGCCCGCCACCCCGAGACCGGCGAGCCGATCCTGGCCAATCTCGGGCGCTTCGGGCCGTACGTGCAGCACGGCAAGATGTACGCGAATCTCGGGCGCGACGACGACGTGCTGGAGATCGGCGCCAACCGGGCCATCGACCTCATCGTCGCCAAGGAGCAGGGCGGCGGCCGGCGCGGGCCGGCGGCCGATCCGGGCCGGCCCCTCGGCGAGCACCCGGAGACGGGCAAGCCCATCGTGGTGAAGTCGGGCAAGTACGGCCCCTACGTCACCGACGGCACCACCAACGCGACGCTGCCCAAGACCATGGCGGCCGAGGCGGTCGACCTGCCCCAGGCCCTGGAGCTGATCGCCGCCCGGGAAGCCGCGGGCGGGGGCAAGAAGAAGGCTCCGGCCCGCAAGGCGGCGGGCGCCAAGGCCCCGGCGAAGAAGGCGGCGGTCAAGAAGGCCCCTGCGGCGAAGGCCGCCGGGAAGACGGCTGCAGCGGACGGGGACGAGGCCTCGGCCAAGCCCGCCGCGAAGGCGACGGCCGCCAAGAAACCGGCGAAGGGCACCAAGGCTGCGGCCGAGAAGCCCGCCGCCGCGGCACGCCGGAAGGCTTAAGGATCGGTGGCCGGGGCACCGGCCGCTGTCACACCGGTGCCATGCGGGCGGGGTAGCGGGGACGGTCGTCAGCCCGCGCCCCGCACCGGACCCGCCACGCCATGACCGCATCGAACCAGAACCGCTCGCAGGCCGCCGAGGCCGCCGAGGATCGCGGGTCGAACGGCAGCGCCAACCCGACCTTCGGCGACGTGGTGGCGGCGCGCTTCGATCGGCGCGACCTCCTGCGCGGTCTCCTCGGGGTCGGCGCCATCGCGGCGGTGGTGACGCCCCGCGCCCTGGCCGCCGGCGGGGCGGTGGGTCCGGCGTCGCCGGCCAGCGACTCCCGATTCCCGTTCGCGGAGATCGAGGCCGGCTCGGACGCGCACCACCACGTCGCCGCAGGGCACGATGCCGAGATCCTGATCCGCTGGGGCGACCCGGTGCTGCCCGGCGCGCCCGCCTTCGACCCGCGCAATCAGTCCGCGGCGGCACAGGCCCAGCAGTTCGGCTACAACAACGACTTCGTCGGCTACTTCCCCATGCCGGGGGCGGCCGACCCGGCGGCGCACGGCCTCCTCGTCGTCAACCACGAATACACCAACGAGGAACTCATGTTCCCCGGCCTCGGGCGCCAGGACGGCAAGGCGGTGGACTTCCAGGGCATGACGCGGGCGCTCGTCGACATCGAGATGGCGGCCCATGGCGGCTCGGTTCTCGAGATCCGGCGCCGGGACGGCCGCTGGACGGTGGTGCCGGATTCCAAATACGCCCGCCGCATCACCGCCACGACGCCGATGGCGCTGACCGGCCCGGCCGCCGGCACCGACCGGGTGCGGACCGGCGCCGATCCCAGCGGCCGGTCGGCCCTCGGGATGATCAACAACTGCGCCGGCGGCACGACCCCCTGGGGCACGTGGCTGACCTGCGAGGAGAACATCAACTACTACTTCTCCGGCGCCCTGCCGAAGGACTCGCCGGAGGCCGCCAACCATAAGCGCTTCAACCTGCCGGCCAACGCCTATGCCTGGGGCCGCTTCCACCCGCGCTTCGACCTCGGCCGCGAGCCCAACGAGCCGAACCGCTTCGGCTGGGTGGTGGAGATCGACCCCTTCGACCCGACGAGCGTCCCCAAGAAGCGCACGGCCCTGGGGCGCTTCAAGCACGAGGGCGCGGCCGGCATCGTCGCGAAGGCCGGGCAGTACGTGATCTACCAGGGCGACGACGAGCGTTTCGACTACGTCTACAAGTTCGTCACCCTGGGCCGGGCCGACAGCGGCGACCGCGACCTCCTCGATTCCGGCACCCTGCATGTCGCCCGCTTCGACGCCGACGGGCGCGGCACCTGGATGCCGCTGGTCTTCGGGCAGGGTCCGCTGACGCCCGAGAACGGCTTTGCATCCCAGGCCGACGTGGTGATCGGCGCCCGGCTCGCCGCCGACTGGCTCGGGGCCACCAAGATGGACCGGCCCGAAGACGTCGAGGCCAACCCGAAGACCGGCAAGGTCTACGTGATGCTGACCAACAACGGGAAGCGCAAGGCCGATCAGGTCGACGCCGCCAACCCGCGGGCCGACAATCGGTTCGGCCATATCGTCGAGCTCACCCCCGACGACGGCGACCATGCCGCCACCGGATTCACCTGGGAGATCCTGGTCCGCTGCGGCGACCCGAGCATCGCCCAGGTCGGCGCCACCTTCTCGTCGGCCACCACGACGAACGGCTGGTTCGGGATGCCGGACAATTGCTCGGTCGACGGCCTCGGCCGGCTCTGGGTCGCCACGGACGGCAATGCCCCATCGCGCACCGGCCGCAACGACGGCATCTGGGCGGTGGAGACCGAAGGGGCGGGCCGCGGCACGGGCAAGCACTTCTTCCGCGTGCCCCACGGCGCCGAGATGTGCGGCCCCTATTTCACCCCCGACGACACCACCTTCTTCGTGGCCGTCCAGCATCCCGGCGAGGCCGACGAGGAGGACCCGAAGGCGGTGCCCGCCACCTTCGAGGCGCCCGCCACCCGCTGGCCGGACTTCGACCCGGCGATGCCGCCCCGCCCCGCCGTGCTGACGATCACCCGCCGCGGGGGCGGCCGCGTCGGGACCTGAGGCGGCCCACGGGCGCGGCGCCCGGCGCGACGATCCACGGATCACGCCACCGTCAGGCCTTCTTAACCACCCCCATACCATGTCATGGGGTGGTACGCCCTGTGCGGCGGGGGCTTCCGGCTCCCGCCTCTCGGAGCGGGAACCCCTTTCTGTTTCCGGTTTGTTCCGGTATGGTGAGAGGATGAAGGCGAATGCTGCACGGTCTCCCTCTGCGATCCGGCCCGCGAAGCCCGCGGCTGCCCCCTCACCCGCGCGAGGCGCTCCGGTGAGCGACCCCGCACGCGATCTCTTCGCCGGCGGCAAGGCGCCCCTGCCGAAGACCGCCGAGCGCCGCAAGCTCGACGCTGTGGCGCCGCTTCCCCCCGTCTCGGCGGAGGCCGGTTACGACGCCTCCACCATCGAGGTGCTGGAGGGGCTGGAGCCGGTGCGCCGCCGCCCCGGCATGTATATCGGCGGCACCGACGAGCGCGCCCTGCACCACCTCTTCGCCGAGGTGATCGACAATTCCATGGACGAGGCGGTGGCGGGCCATGCCAGCTTCATCGAGGTGGAGCTGGAGGAGAGCGGCCACCTCGTCGTCACCGACAACGGCCGCGGCATCCCCGTCGACCCGCACCCGAAATACCCGAACAAGTCCGCGCTCGAGGTCATCATGACCATCCTGCACGCGGGCGGTAAGTTCGACTCGAAGGTCTACGAGACGTCCGGAGGCCTGCACGGCGTCGGCATCTCGGTGGTCAACGCCCTCTCGGACGAGCTCGAGGTCGAGGTCGCCCGCAGCCAGACCCTCTACCGCCAGACCTTTTCGCGGGGGCATGTCCAGGGTCCCTTGGAAACCGTCGGCCGGGTGCAGAACCGGCGCGGCACCCGCGTGCGCTTCCACCCCGATGCCGAGATCTTCGGGGCGCTGAAGTTCGATCCCCGCCGCCTGTTCAAGATGGCCCGCTCCAAGGCCTACCTGTTCGGCGGCGTCGAGATCCGCTGGCGCTGCGCCCCCGCCCTCCTCGAGGGCCTGGACGACGTGCCGGCCGAGACCGTGCACCGCTTCCCCGGGGGCCTGCGCGACTATCTCGCCCGCGATCTCGAGGGCAAGGAACTCGTCACCGACGCGATCTTTTCCGGCAAGATCACCAAGCCGGGCGGGCACGGCTCCCTCGAATGGGCCGTCGCCTGGATGGTGACCGACGACGGCGTCTCGGCCTCCTACTGCAACACCATCCCGACGGCGGAGGGCGGCACCCACGAGAGCGGCCTGCGCGTCGCCCTGCTGCGGGCCCTGCGCGAGCATGCCGAGCGCGTCGGCCAGGCCAAGCGCATGACGGCGGTGACCACCGACGACGTCATGGCGACCTGCGCCTCGATGCTCTCGGTCTTCATCCGCGAGCCCGAGTTCCAGGGCCAGACCAAGGACAAGCTCGCCACCGTCGAGGCCTCGCGCATCGTTGAGACCGCGATCCGCGACGCGTTCGACCACTGGCTCGCCGCCTCCCCGGCCCAGGCCAACAAGCTCCTCGACTGGGTGATCGACCGGGCCGAGGAGCGCCTGCGCCGGCGCCAGGAGAAGGAGGTCGCGCGCAAGTCCGCCACCCGCAAGCTGCGCCTGCCGGGCAAGCTCGCCGACTGCTCCAAGGCCGGCATGGCCGGCTCGGAGATCTTCATCGTCGAGGGTGACTCGGCCGGCGGCTCGGCCAAGCAGGCGCGCGACCGCGCCACCCAGGCGATTCTCCCCTTGCGCGGCAAGATCCTCAACGTCGCCTCGGCCAGCCGGGACAAGCTCGGCGCCAACCAGCTGATCTCGGACCTGACCCAGGCCCTCGGCTGCGGCACCGGCACGGGCTACCGCTCGGAGGACCTTCGCTACGAGAAGGTGATCATCATGACGGACGCCGACGTCGACGGCGCCCACATCGCCTCGCTGCTGATCACGTTCTTCTACCGGCAGATGCCCAAGCTCATCGACCGCGGGCACCTCTACCTGGCGATCCCGCCGCTCTACCGGATCAGCCAGGGCGCCAAGACGGCCTACGCTCGCGACGACGACCACAAGGCGCAACTGATCAAGACGGTGTTCAAGAACGGCAAGGTCGAGATCGGCCGCTTCAAGGGCCTCGGCGAGATGATGCCGGCCCAGTTGAAGGAGACCACCATGGACCCGAAGAAGCGCACGCTCCTGCGGGTGGAGGTGCTGGACGAGGCCCGCGACTCCACCGGGGACGCGGTGGAGCGCCTGATGGGCAATAAGCCCGAGGCGCGCTTCACCTTCATCTCCGAGCGTGCCGCCTTCGCCGACGGGGCCGAGCTCGACATCTGAGACGGCGATCGCCCGCGCCTTCGGAAGACCGGACGCGCGGGCGACGATCGACGGGCCCCGAACGGACGCCCGTCTTGAAGAGGAGCCCAGACGCAAGAAAGCCCGGCCGCGAGGCCGGGCTTTCTTGTTGGCCGGGGCCCGCGCGATCGGATCGACCGCGCGGGAGGCCGTGAGTTCAGATCCTAGTAGGAGCCGAACTTGTAGTTCAGGCCGGCGCGGACGACGGCGAACTCGGTGTCGCGCACCTGGCGGCCGCCGCTGACGAGCACGACGCCCGGGCTGGTGGTGGTGATGACGGTGCCGACGTTGTTGACCGCGAAGGCGCCGTTGTTGCGGTTGCCCTGGTCGAGGTTCACGTACAGACCTTCGACCTTCAGCGTCACGGCCGAGGACTTGAAGAAGTTCAGGAACGAGTCGGTGGGAAGCGCGTACTCGATACCGCCGCCGGCAGCCCAGCCGGTCTGGAAGTCGTCACGGCTGGAGTTGGTCAGACCGAAGTCGCGACCGCCGCCCGAACCGTAGGCGAAGCCGCCGGTGCCGTACACGAGGGTGCGGTCGAAGGCGTAGCCGAGGCGACCGCGGACGGTGCCGAAGTAGTCGAGGCCCGAGACGCCGGCCGGGTTGAAGACCTGCTGGGCGGCCAGCGGGCCGGTGGCCGAGAAGCGGTTCCGCTCACGACCGAAGTCGACGTACTGGGCATCGGCCTCGATACCGACGACCACGCCCGAACCCGGGGTGAACTGGTAGTTGTAGCCGATCTGACCGCCGCCGACGAAGCCATCGTTGCTGCGGCCGTTGCCGAAGGCGATGGCAGCGGTGGTGCCCGGCAGGACCAGGGTGCTGGCGCCGTTCACGCCGATGACGGTCGCCTGGTTGTTGCTGGAAGCGTCGAAGCCGTAACCGGCGTTGAAACCGGCGTAGAAGCCGGTCCAGGTGAACACCGGCACCGGCACGAACACCGGGGGAGCCGCGCGGCGCGGAAGGTCGGCGGCCGAAGCGACGGCAGTCAGGCCGGCGAGCACGGTGGAGGCGAGAAGCAGTCTTTTCATTGGTTTACCTGGTCCTGGTTGGCGAGAGCCGGCGCGCTTGTAGTCCCTGGCCGACGCGAGGTCTGTCGCTTTCCTGCAACAAGGCCACCTATTAGGCCCCCAGATGTCAAAGAAGGGTAAAGGTTAGCGATCGGTCATCCTGACCTTTGCGCGGGGGTGCCATCACGCACATCCACGAGAAACAGGTGATCTCCGGTTTGTGCAAGCCGTGTTGAAATCAAGGCGCGGCTGAACACTTTGTTGAGATGTGCGGGGCTGGCAGAATTCTGCCGAGCGCTGGTGTGTCTCGGCGTTTTCTTGCCTGTCGGATCCCTGCCTATTGGACTCTCGCCTGTCAGATCCTCCCCTCTCGGGCGAGGGGCCGCCGCCGTGGGGCCGAGCCCTGCGCGGACACCGGTGCGCAAGCCTAGCCCGTCGCTCTCGTGCACGAGGATCTGGGACGCGTTGTCCCGCCCGAACCGCCGAGCCGACGCATGGCGTGGATGCCTTGCGCCGCAAGCGACATGGGCCTGCAGAACCAACGCAGGGGCTTTCCCTGCGCCCTGCCCTGCAAGGAATCATCGCCGCGTGGCGGAGAGGCCGTCAGTCGCCCGCCAACAGGGCCGTGAGCGCCGGCGACAGGCCGAGGCTCGCGAGGGGCGGAGCCTCGGCCTGTCGCCCGGCCCTTGCCCCGGCCGCGGCGGCCAGGACGGCGCGGGTCCCGGCCTCCACCGAGCAGAGCACCGGCGCCGGGACGGCGGGTTGGATCCGTGCGGCGAGGCCGCCCAGGGCCGCACCGCCGAGGATCACGGCCTCGGCGCCGTCCTCCCGGACGCAGGCGGTGCAGGCCGCCGCCAGGAGGCCGAGGGCCGCCTCCGGGTCGGCGGCGATCTCGCCCCCCGTGGGCGCGACGGTGCGCACGCCGGTGAGGCGCTCGCCGAGGCCCAGGCCGGCCACGAACTCCGTCAGCATCGGTCCCCACAGGACGCCGCCCGTGACGATGGCGAAGCGCCGCCCGCCCGCCTGCGCGGCCCGGCAGGCGGCCTCCGCCATCCCGACCACGGGCACCGGGGAGACCTCGCGCAGGGCGGCGAGGCCAGGATCGCCGAAGCAGGCGAGGTAGACCGCATCGCAGCCGGCCCCGTGCGCGGCGAAGGCGTCGAGGGCGGCGTGCCCGGCGATCGCCGCCGCCGCGCGGCTGGCGATGTAGCGGGCCCCGAATCGCCCGGTGGCGGGCACCAGGGTGACGCTGGCCCCGGCGATCGCCCGGACATGGCCGGCCACGAGGTCGGTGACCGACGCGGTGGTGTTCGGGTTGATGAGGAGGATGCGCAAGGGGGTCCGGACCTCGTCCAGGGTGGGGATGGTGCAGGCCTGAGCAAGGGCCCGAGCAAGAGCTCGGCCAGGGAGGACGCCGGACCACGGGCCTGCGGATAAGCCGTCCTGCTTGGGCTCCCCTCGATTGACAAGGCCGTGCAAGGCCCTAAGTGTCCCCGCAACGCGTGTGCGCGGCGGGTCGAGTGTCGAAGCCGCCCCTGATGCCAGCCGTCGCCGTGTCGATGTCCTCCGCGCCGGTTGGTCCATTCCCGCGCGCAACGGTTCTCATAGAATATGTCTTTTGCCGACCTCGGATTGAGCGACAAAGTCCTCCAGGCCGTCACGGCGGCCGGTTATTCCGAGCCCACGCCGATCCAGGCCCAGGCCATCCCCCACGTGCTCGCGCGCCGCGACGTCCTCGGCATCGCCCAGACCGGCACCGGCAAGACGGCGGCCTTCACGCTGCCGATGCTGACCCTGCTGGAGAACGGCCGTGCCCGGGCGCGCATGCCGCGCACCCTGATCCTGGAGCCCACCCGCGAGCTCGCCGCCCAGGTGGTGGAGAATTTCGACCGCTACGGCATCAACCACAAGCTCAACGTCGCCCTCATCATCGGCGGCGTCTCCTTCGCGGAGCAGGACGCCAAGCTGATGCGCGGCACCGATGTGCTGATCGCGACGCCGGGCCGGCTCCTCGACCATTTCGAGCGCGGCAAGCTGCTGCTCACCGGCGTGGAGCTCCTCGTCATCGACGAGGCCGACCGCATGCTCGACATGGGGTTCATTCCCGACATCGAGCGCATCGTGAAGATGGTGCCCTTCACGCGCCAGACCCTGTTCTTCTCCGCCACCATGCCGCCGGAGATCGAGCGGCTGGCGGACATGTTCCTGCACACCCCGCAGCGGATCGAGGTGGCCCGGCCCGCCTCCACCGCCTCGACCATCGTGCAGAAGCTCGTGGCCACGAGTTCCGAGGGGCACGAGAAGCGCGACCTCCTGCGCCGCCTCATCCGGGGCGAGGCCGAGCTGAACAACGGCATCATCTTCTGCAACCGCAAGCGCGACGTGGCGCTGCTGCAGAAGTCGCTTGCCAGCCACGGCTTCAACGTGGCCGCCCTGCACGGCGACATGGACCAGCGCGCCCGCACCATCGCCCTCGACGCCTTCCGCTCGGGCGAGGTCCCGCTCCTGGTGGCGAGCGACGTGGCGGCCCGCGGCCTCGACATCCCGGCCGTGAGCCACGTCTTCAACTTCGACGTGCCGCATCACCCGGAAGACTACGTGCACCGGATCGGCCGCACCGGCCGCGCCGGTCGCGCCGGGCACGCCTTCACCCTGGTGAGCCGGTCCGACGAGCGCTCGCTCCACGCCATCGAGGCGCTGATCGGCCAGCCGATCCCCTGGGCCGAGGGCGACCTCGCCTCGGTGCCTGAATCCGCCCCGTCCGCGGAGGGCGAGGCGACCCGCACGCGCTACCGCGGCAAGACCGGCCGGCAGGTCCGCGGCGGCGAGGCCCGCCGATCCGAAGGGCGCAAGTCCGAGGCCCGGAATCCCGAGACACGAAATTCCGAGGGGCGCGCCGCATCGGCCGGCCGCTCGGAGCCGAGGGCCGAGAGCGCTCGATCCGATGCCAGGCCCGAGGCCGGCGATCGGCCCGAGGCGTCCGTCGAGGAGCGCGCCCCCAAGCGGGAGGGACGCCGGGACGGACGGGGCGGGCGGTCGTCCCGCCGGGGTTCGTCCGAGCGTGCGGCCCCGGAGGCGGAGGTCGCGCAGGACCTTGCCGCCCCCGCGGCCCCGGCCCCGCAGCGGGCGCCCCGTCCCGAGCGCACGGCCGAGCGGTCCGAGCGGTCCCGCGACGAGCGTCGTTCGCCGCGGCGGCGCGGCGACGAAGACGAGGGCGAGACACCCGTCGGTCTCGGCTCGCACGTGCCGGCCTTTCTGCTGCGTCCGGCCGTGGTCAAATCTTCGAAGTAACGTGACACCGCCAGTCGTTCATCCTGTCGAACCTTAACCGCATCTCCACCATCGCGTCCGCATGATGCGATCCTGCGGAAACGCTCCGCTCCGGGATCGGGCCGGGTGGATGGGACGGTTGGACGAACGATGGGCGGCAGTCAGGGCGACCGCGAACGGAGCTTTGCGCTGGCCGAGCGTGCCAACGCGCTGATCCGCGATTACGGTCCGTCGGCGGAACCGCGCGCCTACGCCGTCTGGTACGCCTACGTCTCGGGCACGCAGCCGCAGATGAACGACGCGGTGAAGCGCCTCACGGCCGCATCGGGGCGCCTGAGCCACGCGGACATCGACGGCCTCTACGAGAGCTATCTCGATCCCTCCCGCCTCTCGACCGCCACCGAGCGGGCGAGCAGCAGCGTCCTGTCGGAGATCGCGGGCGTGATGGAGGTGCTGGACCTCTCCCTCGGCTCCACGGCGCAGTACGACGCGTCGTTGCGGACCCTGGCGCGAGACCTCGACGGGACGGTCCCGACGGCGGCCGGGGTGCACAAGGTGGTGGCCGCCCTCGTGGCGACGACGCGGGAGGTCACGGCCAACAACCGCACCCTGGAGGCGCGGATGCGCGAGAGCCGGCGCGAGATCGAGACCCTGCGCGAGACCCTGGAGGCGACGCGCC
Organism: Methylobacterium sp. 001424705; assembly: GCF_059816145.1. Classification (NCBI taxonomy): domain Bacteria; kingdom Pseudomonadati; phylum Pseudomonadota; class Alphaproteobacteria; order Hyphomicrobiales; family Methylobacteriaceae; genus Methylobacterium; species Methylobacterium sp. 001424705. The sequence continues at coordinate 107,058 of NZ_JCBANU010000013.1, forward strand.
TGGAGAGCCTCACCGATCCGCTCACCGGCCTGTCGAACCGCAAGCACTTCGAGGACAGCCTGTGCCGGCTGGTCCAGGGGGCCTCCCCGGCCGCCCCGGCCTGCCTGATCGTCATCGACGTCGATTCGTTCAAGCGCTTCAACGACGTCTACGGCCACATCACGGGCGACCAGGTGCTGCGCCTCGTGGCCATGGTGATGCGCGAGCCCGTGAAGGCCCGCGCGGTCCTCGCCCGCTTCGGCGGCGAGGAATTCGCCATGCTGCTGCCTGCCACGAACCGGGCAGCGGCCTACGCCCTCGCCGAGACGGTGCGGACCAGCGTGATGGCGCGCGAACTGGTGAAGCGGTCCACCGGGGAGTCGCTCGGCAAGATCACGATCTCCCTCGGCGTGGCGATGCACCGCCCGGGCGACACCGCGGTGTCGCTGCTCGAGCGGGCCGACCAGTGCATGTTCAGGGCCAAGCGCGAGGGCCGCAACCGGACGGTCGACGACGCCGACATGGACCTGTCGCGCGTCGAGGACCTGTCGAGCGTCGCCTGATCCTGCGTCTGGCCCGGCGCCTCAGGCGCCGGCGTGGACCGCCTCGGGGTTCACCGGGGTGATCGCCACGGACTCGCCGCAGCCGCAGGCCGAGGTCTGGTTCGGGTTGTTGAACACGAATTGGGACGAGAGCTTGCTGGTCTGGAAGTCCATCTGCGTCCCGAGCAGGAACAGCAGCGCCTTCGGATCGACGAAGACGGTGACGCCGCGATCCTCGACCTTGTCCTCGCCGGGCTTCTGCCCCTCGGCATATTCCATCGTGTAGGACATGCCGGCGCAGCCGCCGTTCTTCACGCCGACCCGGACGCCCGCGATGGGCTGGTCCGCATCGGCGATGATCGCCTTGATGCGGGCTGCCGCCGCGTCGGTCAGCGACAGGACCTTGAACTTCGATGCCATGATGTCTCTCCGACGGCCGGGTTCAAGGCCCGGGCGGGTGAGGGTGCTTGAACCCGGTTAAGATAAGGATTGCGGAGCCTGCGGTCCATGGCCGGCGGAAGCCGACCTGAACCGCGTTATCCTCGGCGACGGCCGATGGAGGCTTTCATGGCACGAAGGGCGCGGCGCGCGATGAGCGTCGAGGCGTTTGTCGCCTGCCAGCAGCGCCAGGATCGTCTCCACGAACTCGTCGAGGGCGTGCCGGTACCCCCTTGTGAAGATGATGACGGGGGCCAGCGCCCGGCAGGACCGGGGCACCGTCAACATCATCGCCGCCCATCATGGCCAGCTGCGCGCAACGGGATCGCGACCCTGCGCCGTCCGGACGTCACCGTGGAATGCGGAGCCCTGATCCTGGACAGCTACGAGAGTCGGACTCCGCGCCTCGTCGTGGAGGTGTTGTCGCCCTCGACGAGCACCCTCGATCGCTTCCGGAAGCTGGAAGAATACAAGCGACATCCGACGATCGCCTATATCCAGCTCGGGGAAACACGCTGGCCCAGCGCCACGCTCTATCGGCGCGATGGAGAAACCTGGGATACGCAGGCTTTCGAGACCATGGACGCGGCGGTCGATCTGCCCGCCATCGGTGCGACCCTGTCGTTGGTCGACATCTACGACGGCATGACCTTCGTCGGACTGCGCGAGGCCCCCATCGCCTGACGGTCCGCTACCACATGTCCAGCGCGACGCGGGCCTCGTCGGACATCCGGCTCTGATCCCACGGCGGATCGAACACCATCGTGACGCTGCAGGACTGGACCCCCGGCACGGCGGCCACGGCGGTCTCGACCCAGCCCGGCATCTCGCCGGCCACGGGGCAGCCCGGCGCGGTCAGGGTCATATCGATGGCGACCTTTCGGTCGTCGGCGATGTCGACCTTGTAGATCAGTCCGAGCTCGTAGATGTCGGCCGGGATCTCCGGATCGTAGACGCTCTTCAGGGCGACCACGATGTCGTCGGTCAGGCGGTCGAGCTCCTCGGGCGGGATCGCCGAGTCGCTCGCGATGGTGGGGGTGTTGGCCCCCCCGGTGATGGCTGAATCGCTCATGGGTCTCTGTCCTGGTCTCGCGATGGCGCGGAGTGGCCGGGCCCCGCTCGAAAATCGTTCAGGCGAACATCATCTCGGCCTTGGCCAGCGCCTCGGCCAGGGCGTCCACCTCCTGCGTGGTGTTATACAGGCCGAAGGAGGCGCGGCAGCTGGAGGTGGCGCCGAAGCGGGTGAGCAGCGGCATCGCGCAATGCGTCCCCGCCCGGATCGCGACGCCGTAGCGGTCGATCACGGTGGCGATGTCGTGGGCGTGCGCGCCCTTCATCTCGAAGGCGATGACGCCGCCCTTGCCCTTCGCCGTGCCGATCATCCGCAGGGAATTCATGGCGCCCAGGCGCTCCTGCGCGTAGGCGAGCAGGGACGCCTCGTGGGCGGCGATCCGGTCGCGCCCGACGCCCATCATGAATTCCAGCGCGGCCCCGAGGCCGACCGCCTCGATGATGGCGGGCGTGCCTGCTTCGAAGCGGTGGGGCGGATCGTTGTAGGTGATGCTGTCCTGGCTCACCGTCCGGATCATCTCGCCGCCGCCCTGGTAGGGGGGAAGCCGCTCCAGCCATTCCTTCTTGCCGTAGAGGACGCCGATGCCGGTGGGACCGTAGACCTTGTGGCCGGTGAAGACGAAGAAGTCGCAATCCAGCGCCTTCACGTCGATCGGCGTGTGCACCGCGCTCTGGGCCCCGTCGAGGAGTACGGGAACGCCGTGCGCATGGGCGATGCGCACGATCTCGGCCGCCGGCGTCACCGTGCCGAGGACGTTCGACATGTGGGTGATCGCCACCATCCGGGTGCGTGGCGTGAAGAGTTTTTCGTACTCCTCGACGAGGAAGTTGCCCGCGTCGTCCACCGGGGCCCACTTGATCACCGCGCCACGCCGTTCGCGCAGGAAGTGCCAGGGCACGATGTTGGAGTGGTGCTCCATGATCGACAGGATGATCTCGTCGCCCTCCCCGATCTGGCCGAGCAGACCCATCGACGAGGCCACGAGGTTGTAGGCCTCGGTGGCGTTGCGGGTGAAGATGATCTCGTCGGTGGAGTCGGCGTTCAGGAACTGCCGGGTGGTCTCGCGCGCGCCCTCGAAGCCCTCCGTGGCAGCGTTCGCCATGAAGTGCAGCCCGCGATGGACGTTGGCGTACCCCGTCTCCATGCAGGCCACCATCGCGTCGATGACCGCGCGCGGCTTCTGCGCGGAGGCCGCATTGTCGAGATAGACCAGCGGCCGGCCATAGACCTTCTCGCCGAGTATCGGGAACTGGGCCCGGATCGCTTCGACGTCGTAGGGAATGTTCGGGACGGGTGCGTTCATGGGTGGACCTGTGTGGTGTCGGACGCGCGCGGCCCTCCCCCGTCGCGGGAGAGGGCCGTCGGCGGGGTGTGATCAGCCCCGCGCCGCGAGCCACGCCTCGATGGTGCCGATCAGCGCCTCGCGGGCGCCGTCGTGGCTGACCGACTCGATGGCTGCGCCCAGGAAGGCCTGGACCAGCAGGCTCTCGGCCTGGGCCTTCGGAAGCCCGCGCTGCATCAGGTAGAACAGCAGGTCCTCGTCGAGGGCGCCGCAGGTGGCGCCGTGGCCGCAGGCGACGTCGTCGGCGAAGATCTCCAGCTCGGGCTTGTTCATCATCTGCCCCTCGTCGGACAGGATGAGGCAGGCCGACATCATCTTGCCGTCGGTCTGCTGAGCCGCCTGCTGGACGATGATCTTGCCTTGGAACACGCCCGTGGCCGCATCATCCACCACGGTCTTGAACAGCTCGCGGCTCACGCCGCCGGTGGCGGCATGATCGGCCAGGAAGGTGGTGTCGGCGAGCTGCCGGCCGTTGAGCATGGCCGCCCCGTTCACCACCGCGCGGCCGTCGGCTCCGGCGAAGTTCAGGTAGACCTGGTGACGCGAGAGTACGCCGCCGACGACCACGTTGACGGTCTCGACCGCCGACGCGGCGCCGAGCTTGACCGACAAGGTCGACAGGGCCACGGCCTCGCGGCCTTCCGCGTTCAGGCGGGCGTGCCGGAAGGTGGCGTTGTCGGCCACCGTCACGTCGAGGGCGTCGTTGGGCTGGTAGGCGACGCCGTCCGGCCCCTCATGGCTCTCCAGGACCAGCGCCTCCGCACCCTCCCCCAGCACCACGAGCGCGCGGGTGGCGGTCGAGAACGTCTCCGATCCGGTGGCGATGAAGCGCAGGTGCAGCGGGGTCTCGACCTTGGCGCCGGGCTCCACGGCGATCAGCACGCCATCGGCCAGGAAGGCCGTGTTGAGCTGATAGATCGGATTCTCGGACGCCTGGCGCACCGGCGCCAGCTTCTCGAGGAGGGCGTGCCCGTCGGTGAGCGCCTGGGTCAGCGGCGTGACCGTGATGCCGGCCGGGATGCGGCCGAGGTCGGACAGATCCGCGATCAGGTGGCCGTTGACGAAGGTGAGGCGCACCGCCTCGATCCCGGCGAAGCCCTTCGCATCGGCGACGGCGCGCGCAGCGACCTCGGCCGCCGGCATCTCCGCCGGGTGCGCGGCATCGCGAAAGGCCGAGCGCAGGTCGGTGTACTTGAAGGCCTCGACCCGGCGGGTCGGCAGGCCCACCGCCTCGAAGTAGCGGAACGCCTCCTCGCGGGCGATCGAGACGCCCGTCGGGTACTTCATCCTGGTGGCTTCGAAGAGCTTGGACAGCCCGGTCTCGGCCGCGGTGCGGAGGGGGGTGATGTCGGCCATGGTCAGGCGGCCTCGCCCGTGCGGTACTCGGCGTAGCCGGAGGCTTCGAGGGCCTTGGCGAGGTCCTTGTCGCCCGACTTCACGATCTGGCCCTGCGACATGACGTGGACCACGTCCGGCACGATGTAGTCGAGCAGGCGCTGGTAATGGGTGATGACGAGGAACGAGCGACCCTGGGCGCGCAGCGCGTTGACGCCCTCGGAGACGATGCGGAGCGCATCGATGTCCAGTCCGGAATCGGTCTCGTCGAGGACGCAGAACTTCGGCTCCAGGAGCGCCATCTGCAGGATCTCCATGCGCTTCTTCTCGCCGCCGGAGAACCCGACGTTGAGGGCGCGCTTGAGCATGTCCTTGTTGATCTCGAGCTTCTCGGCCGCCCCGTTCACCCGGCGGATGAAGTCGGGGGTCGAGAGCTCGCCCTCGCCCCGCGCCCGGCGCTGGGCGTTCAGGGTCGCCTTGAGGAAGGTCATGGTGCCGACGCCCGGGATCTCCAGCGGGTACTGGAAGGCCAGGAACACGCCCGAGGCGGCGCGCTCGTCGGGGCTCATCTCGAGGATGTTGACGCCGTCGAGCAGGATCTCGCCGTCGAGGACTTCATAATCTTCCTTGCCCGCGATGACGTAGGACAGGGTCGACTTGCCCGAGCCGTTCGGGCCCATGATGGCGGCGACCTCGCCGTCGTTCACGGTGAGGTTGAGGCCGTTGAGGATCTGCTTGTCCTCGATGGCGACCACGAGGTTCTTGATTTCGATCATTGCAGCATAGTCCGTTCTAGGTTGAATACCCGGCGCGGAACCGAAACGGTCCCTGGCGTCGGAAAGCTCTGATGTGCGGCTGCCGGCCCGGACGGCAGGGCGCCGGGCGTTCCGGTCCCCCCATGGGGAACCAGAGCGCCGGCGCCGCGTCGCGACGGCTTGCGGCGTCCCTTGTCCTCAGCCCACCGAGCCTTCGAGGCTGATCGAGATCAGCTTCTGGGCCTCGACGGCGAACTCCATCGGCAACTGCTGCAGCACGTCGCGGACGAAGCCGTTGACGATGAGCGCGGTTGCCTCCTCGTTGGAGAGGCCGCGCTGCTGGCAGTAGAACATCTGGTCTTCCGAGATCTTCGAGGTGGTGGCCTCGTGCTCGAACTGCGCGGAGGAATTCTTCGACTCGATGTACGGCACGGTGTGCGCGCCGCACTGGTCGCCGATCAGGAGCGAGTCGCAGTTGGTGAAGTTGCGCGCGCCCGTCGCCTTGCGGTGCGCCGAGACGAGGCCCCGATAGGTGTTCTGCGAACGCCCGGCCGAGATGCCCTTCGAGATGATCCGGCTGGTGGTGTTCTTGCCCAGATGGATCATCTTGGTGCCGGAATCGACCTGCTGCATGCCGTTCGACACCGCGATCGAGTAGAACTCGCCGCGGGAATTGTCGCCGCGCAGGATGCAGGACGGGTACTTCCAGGTGATCGCCGAGCCGGTCTCGACCTGCGTCCAGGAGATCTTCGAGTTGGCGCCGCGGCAATCGCCGCGCTTGGTGACGAAGTTGTAGATGCCACCCTTGCCCTCGTTGTCGCCCGGGTACCAGTTCTGGACGGTCGAGTACTTGATCTCGGCATCATCGAGGGCGACGAGCTCGACCACGGCGGCGTGGAGCTGGTTGTCGTCGCGCTTCGGGGCGGTGCAGCCCTCCAGGTACGAGACGTAGGAGCCCTTGTCGGCGATGATCAGCGTGCGCTCGAACTGGCCGGTATCGCGCTCGTTGATGCGGAAATAGGTCGACAGCTCCATCGGGCAGCGCACGCCCGGCGGGATGTAGACGAACGAGCCGTCGGAGAAGACCGCCGAGTTCAGGGTCGCGAAGAAGTTGTCGGTCACGGGCACGACCGAGCCGAGATACTTGCGCACCAGGTCCGGGTACTCGCGGATCGCCTCCGAGATCGGCATGAAGATCACACCGGCCTTGGACAGCTCGGCCTTGAAGGTGGTGGCCACCGAGACCGAATCGAACACGGCGTCGACCGCGACCCGGCGCTCGGGGGCGATGCCCTCCAGCACCTCGACCTCGCGCAGCGGGATGCCCAGCTTCTCGTAGGTCTTCAGGATCTCCGGGTCGATCTCGTCGAGCGACATCGCCGCCGGGCGCTTGGGCGCCGCGTAGTAGTAGATGTCCTTGTAGTCCACCTTGTCATAGGACACCCGGGCCCAATCAGGCTCCTGCATGGTCTGCCAGCGCTTGTAGGCGTCGAGGCGCCAGTCCAGCATCCACGCGGGCTCGTCCTTCTTGGCCGAGATGAAGCGGATCACGTCCTCGGAGATGCCCTTGGCGGACTTCTCCATCTCGATCGTGGTCTCGAACCCGTACTTGTACTGGTCGAGGTCGATCGAGCGGACCCGGTCGATGGTTTCCTGCACTGCAGGCATTATGCGTCTCCTGACATGCCCGGCGTCAAGGGCCGGGTGTGGGTCGGATGGCTTGGGAAGGCGGCACTCACGCCGCGTGCCCCTGCCGTCGATATAGGGTCTCCACCAGGCGTTCGCAGGCGGCGCGACACCGCGCTGCGTCGCTTTCGGTGCTGTTCCACCCGAGGCTCACGCGCAGGGCCCCTGCGGCGAGCGCAGGGGTGACGCCCATGGCCGCGAGGACGGGCGAGCGGGCGACCTTTCCGGAGGCGCAGGCCGAGCCGGACGAGATCGCGACGCCGGCGAGATCCAGCGTCATCAGCGCCGTCGGGGCATCGAGCCCCGGAACGGCGAAGCACAGGGTGTTGGGCAGACGCGGGGCGCCGGCGCCGAACACGACGAGGTCGGGTGCGCAGGCGCGCAGCCCCGCCTCGATGCCGTCGCGCAGATCCGCGAGGCGGTCCGCGGAGGCGGGATCGGCGAGGTCCGCGGCGACCCCCAGCCCGACGATGCCGGGCAGGTTCTCGGTGCCGCCGCGCAGGCGCGCCTCCTGGCCGCCCCCGCGCAGGAAGCCCGCACCGAGGGTCACGCCCTGGGCGAGCACCAGGGCGCCGATGCCCTTCGGGGCGCCGAACTTGTGGCCCGAGAGGCTGAGGGCGTCGAGGCCGAGGGCCGACATGTCCAGGGGGATCTTGCCGATCGCCTGGACCGCATCCGTATGCACCAGGGCGCGGCCATGCGCCCGGGCCAGGGCTACGATCGCCGCCAGCGGCTGGATCACGCCGGTCTCGTTGTTGGCGGCATGGATCGAGATCAGCACGTCCGCCGCGGCATGCCGGCGCAGCAGGGTCTCCAGCGCGCCGAGGTCGATCAGGCCCGCGCCATCCACGGGCACGCGGTCGAGCGCCTCCGCCGGAAAGCGGTGGCCGGCCGAGACGCAGGGGTGCTCGGTGGCGCCAAGGACAAGGCGCGTGGGTGCGGACTGTCCCGCCCGCGCCAGGGCGCCGGACAGGACCGCGTTGGCGGCCTCGGTGCCGCCGCTCGTGAACACCACGCGGCCCGGGCCGGCGCCGACCCGCCGGGCCACCGCCTCGCGGGCGGTCTCCAGGGCGGCCCGGGCCGCCCGGCCCTCCGCGTGGATCGACGAGGGGTTGCCGGGCAGGGTGAGCGCCCGCGCCACGGCAGCCGCCACCTCCGGCCGAACCGGTGAGGTCGCGTTGTGGTCGAGGTAGGCGCGGGGCGAAGTCATCCGGGAAAAACCACTGGCGGCGTCAAGGTCGAAAACGACAAATCCTTGCTTTTGCCCCCCACGATCATGCTAAGGCGCGGACACGATCCGTGTTCCGGTCGCCCATCGTGCGGGGAACGCGCCGATCCGAAGCTGGCTCGACCTGCGCTTGTTTAGAACGATTCTAGTTCGCTAGAATTATTCTAAGAGTGCTTTTAGGTTCGTGGACGGGCGAGTCAAGGCACGCCTCACGGCTTTGCCCAGGCGTCGGACGCGCGCGTGTTTCCCTCGCGTCGGCGATCCACCGTGCGATGCCCACCCGGGCATCCGCTCAGGAGTGTTGGTTTCCATGCCCGAAGTCATCTTCACCGGTCCCGCCGGCCGTCTCGAGGGGCGCTACCAGGCGCCCAAGAAGAAGGGCGCCCCGATCGCGATCGTGCTGCACCCGCACCCGCAATTCGGGGGCACGATGAACAATCAAATCGTGTACAATCTTTTCTACACCTTCGCCAATCGCGGCTTCGCGGCGCTGCGCTTCAACTTCCGCGGCGTCGGCCGCAGCCAGGGCGCGTTCGATCACGGCACGGGCGAGCTTTCCGACGCGGCCTCCGCCCTCGACTGGGTGCAGTCGGTGAACCCGGAGGCCCGCGCCTGCTGGATTGCCGGCGTCTCGTTCGGCTCGTGGATCGGCATGCAGCTGCTGATGCGCCGCCCCGAGATCGAGGGCTTCATCTCGATCGCCGCGATGGCCAACCGCTACGACTTCACCTTCCTGGCCCCCTGCCCGTCCTCGGGCCTGTTCGTGCACGGTTCCGAGGACCGGGTCGCCCCGGCCCGCGAGGTCATGCCGGTGATCGAGAAGGTGAAGACCCAGAAGGGCGTCATCATCGAGCACCAGATGGTGGAGGGCGCCAACCACTTCTTCGACGGCAAGGTCGACGAGCTGACCCAGACCGTCGACACCTACCTCGACAAGCGCCTCGGCCCGAAGCCCGAGGCGGCGTGATCGCAGGGCTACTTGAAGTTTATTTTCGGATGAATATCATTCGTTGCGCAACTTGAGGAAGCGCTATGAATGATGATTTGGAACGCCGTGGTCCGGAAGATCCGAGCAAGATCAGCCTGACCGAGGCTTGGGAGGTGCGCTACTGGACGAAGCGGTTCGGTGTCACGGAAGACCAACTCCGAGCCTGTGTCGATCGCGTCGGAAACGGAACGGCGAAGGTCGCGCAGTGCCTTGGAAAGCGGTGGCCGTAACGGGCTCGCGGCGGATCCACAACGGTCGCCGGGCTCAATGACATGCGGCGGCGCTCCATGACGGAGCGCTGCCGTTTTTTGTCGTCACTGTTGTGTCTTACGCCTGTGCGTGCCCGACCGGCACGGCGGGCGCCCCTCCACCCCTCCGCCGACGATGTCCTTCCGCCCGGCGCCATCGGCCACCGGCCGGTTCGTACAGATCGCGCGTCAGGTCTTCGCGATCGCTCTGAAGTCGCCGGAAGTCGTCGGCGGAGATCACCACCACCTCGTCGCGCCCGCGCACCGTCATGTGCTGAGGGCCATCGCTGCGGATGCGGCGCACGAGTCCGCTGAAGCGCGCCGTGGCGTCCTGCAGCGGCCGGACCCCCTGCGGATGCGATAACCCGGGTGATTTCGACGATCTGGTCCATACGGACCAGATCAGCAGGTCGCCGCCGATCCTGGGCCGCCCCTCACGCCTTGGCGTGCACCACCGGCACGGCGGGCGCCCCCTCCCATTCCGAATGGGCCGGAATCGATTCGCCCTTCATCACGATGGTGAGCGGCCGCAGGCGAGCGTAGTCGCCGACCTTGGTGTCGTAGAGCACCGTCGAGAATGCGCCCACCGACACGCCCCGGCCGACCTCGACCCGGCCGACCTTCATGATGCGGTCCTCGTAGAGGTGCGTCTGCAGGGCGGAGGTGCGGTTGATGGTGGCGTAGTCGCCGATGGTAACGCAGTCGAACTCGGTGATGTCGGTGGTGAGCATGCACACGCCCTGGCCGACCTTCACGCCGAGGAGCCGCAGCATCCAGGGCAGGAACGGGGTGCCGACGAGGTGCTCCAGCAGCACCTTGCCGGCCAGGCCCCAGTAAAGCACCGCGACGGCCTCGGTGCGCATGGCCCACCACGACCACATCGGCTGCATGCCGGGCTTGTAGACGCCCATCAGCAGCCACTTCACCGCGATCACCGTGAAGGACTGGATGAAGGCGATGGCGACGGAGACCGCCACGAAGCTGACCGCGAGGCCGGTCCAGTCCTGGGCCAGGATCGCCGGGTAGAAGTAGAAATCGATCGCCGAGATCGCGAGGGTGATGAACAGCATCGGCGAGAACGAGGTCGAGAACGCCTCGAAGATGCCGCGCCGGAGCTTGGGCCCGATGCCGGGCTCGTAGGTCTGGGTGTTCGAGCCGAGATCGACCCGCTGGCGCGAGGGCAGCTTGATCGGCGGCGAGCCGAACCAGGTGTCGCCCGGGCTCATCAGGGCGTTCGCCGGCGGCTTCGACTTGATGCCGATGAGCACGTCCTCCGGGATCACCGCCCCCGGCGGGACCACGGCGTCGTTGCCGACGAAGACGCGCGGGCCGGTATGGACTTCGTGCGTCGTCATCCAGCCGCGCCGGATCTCCTCCTCGCCGAACACTACCTCGTCGGCGATGAAGTTGCGCGCGCCGATATCGGCGAGGTCGTAGCGCCCGGCGAGGTTGGTGGAGATCTCGGCCCCCTGCCCCATCCGGGCGCCCATCAGGCGGTACCAGGCCCGCATGTAGACGGTGGCGAACAGGGAGGAGAGCGTCTCCAGCGTCACCTCCGCGGCGAGCGCCACGGCCCATTTGCGCAGGTAGAAACCGCTGTAGATCGAGTGGGTGCCCGAGGAGACGCGGGGCAGCACCAGCCAGCGGATCGCGGCGATCAGCAGCACTGTGCCCGCCGTCATCAGCATGGCGGTGGGCCAGGTCAGCAGCGGCAGGTACCAGTGGTAGTCGATGTCGGTGATGTCCCCGAGGGAATCGCTGAGCTGGTCGAAGATGTAGAAGGCCGGAAAGATCGGCAGCAGGCCGATGGCGGGGATCGCCGCCAGCAGGAAGGCGTAGAGGGCCGCGAAGGCGAAGCGCCGCCGGGGCGAGGCCGTGGCGGGCGCGGGCAGCGCCTCCGGGTCGGCGTCGCCGACCTTGCGCCCGGGTGAGCCGTCCCAGATCTCGGCGCTCCCCACCCGCGTGCCGGTGGGGATGGTGGTGAGGTCGCCGATCTCGGCATGGTCGCCGATGACCGTGTCGGGCCCGATGACGCAGGAGGCGCCGATGGCCACGTCGGCGCCGATCGCCACGCGACCGATGATCAGCGCATCGCCCACCACCTCCGCGTTGGCGATGACGAGGCGGCCGCCCAGCGAGGCGCCGGGGCCGACGCTGAGCAGGTCCGGCGCCCCGATCTCCGCGTCGGAGATCAGCGCGTCCCGGCCGATGTCGGCGCCCAGCAGCCGCAGGTAGAACACGATGGCGGGCGAGCCCTGGAGCCACTTGACGTGGACCAGCGGCGTCAGGCGCTGCGCCAGCCACCAGCGGTAATAGTACACGCCCCAGAGCGGGTAGCGCCCCGGTTTGGTGCGCCCGAGGATCAGCCACTTGGCCGCCACCGCGATGGCGGCCGTGACGGCGTTGATGCCGATATAGACCAGGAGCAGCACGCCGAGTTCGCCGAAGAAGCCGAGCCCGCCGCCGGTGAGCAGCAGGTAGGTCACGAAGATGCCGAGCCACTGCGCCGTGGCCAGCGCGATGACGAAGGGCAGGGCCGCCGCCTGCGCGAGGCCGCACAGGAAGCGCCGCTTCAGGGAGGGCGCCGGGAAGCTGAGATCGCGGATCGCCATCTCGGTGCCGGCCCCGCCGGTGCGGGCGATGAGGGTGTCGGCCATGGCCCGCAGGGTGCGCTGGCCGTAGACGTCCTGCAGGGTGATGGCGGCCAGCGCCGGCACCTCGCGCACCGCGCCGACGAAGCGGGCGGCCAGCAGCGAGTGGCCGCCGAGATCGGCGAAGAAGTCGCCCTCGAAGGGGATCGCCTGGTTGCCGAAGATGCGGTTGGCGGCGGCGAGCAGCGCGGCCTCGGTCTCGTTGCGCGGCAACTCCTGCTCGCCCGACGTGTCGGCCACCGTGAGGGTGGCGATGCGCAGGGCCTTGCGGTCGACCTTGCCCGAGGTCAGGCGGGGCAGCACCTCGACGGTCTCGAAATGCCCCGGCACCATGTAGGGCGGCATCTGCTCGGCGAGCGTGTGCCGGAGGGCGACCCGGTCGATCTCGGTGCCGCGGTCTGGCACCAGGAAGGCGACGAGGCGGTCGACCCCGTCGTCCTGGCGCAGCACCACCGCCGCCTGGTTGATGCCGGGCAGGACCTGGATGCGCGACTCGATCTCGCCGAGTTCCACCCGGAAGCCGCGGATCTTCACCTGATCGTCGATGCGGCCGTGGAACAGGATGTTGCCGGCGGCATCCAGGGAGACCGCGTCGCCGGAGCGGTACAGGACCGGGTCGGTCCCATCCGAGGCGTAGGGGTTGGCGATGAATTTTTCCGCCGTCAGTTCGGGGCGCTTCAGGTAGCCCTTGGCGACGCCCGGACCGCCGATCAGGAGTTCGCCGGGCTGCCCCCGCGCGAGAAGCTCGAGCGCCTCGCCCGCGACATACACCGAGTAATTCGGGATCGGGCCGCCGATGGTCACGGGCACGCCGGACTGCATCTCGGCGGCGGTGGCCACCACCGTGGCCTCGGTCGGACCGTAGGTGTTGAAGAGCTGGCGCGCGCCGCTCGCCCAGCGGGCGACCAGGGGCTCGGGCAGGGCCTCGCCGCCGAGCAGCACGAGGCGCACCGTGGGCAGGTCCCGGGAGATCATCGCCAGCAGCGTCGGCACCGTGTCGAGGACGGTGACGCCGGCCCGGGCGATGATGTCCGGCAGGCTCTCGACGTCGCCCATCATGGCCGGCGAAGCCACGAACAGCGTCGCGCCCACGAGGTAGGGCACCCAGATCTCCTCCATCGAGAGATCGAAGGCCACGGAGGCGCCCTGGAACACCACGTCGTCCGGCCGCATCCCGTAGAGGACGTTCCCCGAGCGCAGGAAATGGCAGATGTTGGCGTGGCTGATGACGATGCCCTTCGGCACGCCGGTCGAGCCCGAGGTGTAGATGAGGTAGGCCGGGTGTTCCGGCGTCAGGCCCGCCGCGCGCAGGTCGGGGAGCGCGGCGCGCTCCGGCGTCGCGGACGCGAGGCCCGCGACCGTGAGGCTCGGCGTCCCGGCGGGGGCCTGCGGCTCCAGGGCGGGCGAGACCAGCAGTGCCTTGGCCTGGGCATCCTCCAGGCAGACCGCGACGCGGTCGGCCGGAGCCTCGGCGTCGAAGGGCAGCCAGGCCGCGCCCGACAGGGTGATGCCGATCTGGGCGATGAGCAGGTCGGGGCCCCGCGCCATCCAGAGGCCCACCACGTCGCCCGGGCCGATACCCCGGTGGGCGAGGCCGCGGGCGATCGCACCGGCCCGCGCCTCGACCTCCGCATAGGAGAAGGCCGGATGGGCGCCGTCGGGACCGGTCCGGGCGCCGTCGACGAGGGCCGGATGATCCGGGCGTGCCGCGGCGCTCGCGCGAAAGATCTCGCCCAGGGTCTCGTCGCGGATGAGGTCGGGGCGGACCGCGCCGCGCAGGACCGCCCGCGGACCAGCCGCGTCCGTCGACGGACGCGTGTCCTGAGGCCCGCGCGCTGCCGCCCGGGGCCGAGTCGTCTCGGCGAGACTGGTCATCCGCTGCTCCGCTGCCGGCGCCCGATCGGGAGCCGTCCTTTTGGCCGGGTAGGCGCCCGGATCGCGCCGAAATCACGGCGCGTCTAGCACGTTTGGGCGGTCGGCTTGAACCGGGGTTGAACGCGCAGGCCGCGGCCGGTCAGGCCCAGCGCCAGCCGGCCCGGTCGAGGATGAGGACGCTGCCCTGGCGGATGCCGATGCGGGGCGCGTCGCGGATGCCGAGATGGCCCCGGATCACCAGGATCGCCCGGGCGACGCCGCCATGGGCGACGATCACGGTGGGCCGCGTCAGTTCGACGATGGCGGGCGTGACCCGCTCCACCAGCATGGCATAGCTCTCGCCGGTGCCGCCGGGCGGACGATAGCCCCAGCGGTCGCGGTCGCGGGCCAGGGCACCGGCCGGATCCCAGCGCCGGATCTCGGCCCAGGTCGAGCCCTCCCAGGCGCCAAAGCTGATCTCGGCCAGGCGCGGATCCCGGCGATAGCCCTCCGGGTCGAGGGCGAGGGCCGCCCGCAGCGTTTCCATGGTCCGGCGGGTCCGGGTGAGCGGGCTGGCAACGAAGTCCATGGCGGCGAGGTCGGCACCGTCGGCCGCGGCGGCGAGACGGTCGGCCACGGCGCCGGCCTGACGCAGGCCTTCGGCGTTCAGGTCGATGTCCCGCTGGCCCTGCAGGCGTCCCTCCGCGTTCCAATCGGTCTGGCCGTGGCGGATGAAGTAGATCGGGTTCACGGCATCACGCCCGCCGCTCGGCGGAACGGCCGAGCCGGGCTATCGTTTTCGCACTCACATCCTGGCCCTGCACATCCTGGCCCTGCCCATCGGCAGTCGCCCCGGTCCGCCGTCACCCAAGCAAGCGAGTCTCATCATGTCGAAGCATCACGGCAAGCATCGGCGGGGCCAGAGTTCGGCAGAAACCGGAGCTGCCGCGTCGCAGCGTGACGTTTCGCACCGCAAGGACGCCGCGCGCGGCAAGGCGGAGCAGACGGGTGAAGCCCGCCGGTCCGGGCACCGGCCGCCCTCCTCAGCGCACTGGGCCCGCGAGGCCGAGAGCCGGGCGAGCGCGGCCGGCGAAACCATCGATCCCCGCCTCGCCCCCGCCGCCCCCGGCATCGTCACCGTCCGGCCCGGGACCCGCTGTGACCTCGACGCGATCGACGCGAATGCCGATGGCGGCCTCGACAAGGAGGAGGCCAAGGCGGCGCTCGTGGCCGAGCGCGCCCGCATCGCCGCCCTGCAGGAGCGGCTCTACGCCGAGCACAAGCGCAGCCTCCTCGTGGTGTTCCAGGCCATCGACACGGGCGGCAAGGACGGCACCATCCGGGCGGTGTTCGAGGGCGTGAACCCCCAGGGCTGCCGGGTGTGGTCGTTCAAGGTGCCGAGCGCCGAGGAGGGCGACCACGATTTCCTCTGGCGCTACCACGCCAAGGCGCCCGCGCGCGGCATGATCAACGTGTTCAACCGGAGCCATTACGAGGACGTCCTCGTGGTGCGGGTGAAGGACCTCGTGCCGGAGCCGGTCTGGCGGGCCCGCTACGACCAGATCAACGATTTCGAGCGGATGCTCGCCGCCGCCGGCACCACCGTGCTCAAGTTCTTCCTCCACATCTCGAAGGACGAGCAGAAGGAGCGCCTGGAGGCCCGCCTCGCGAACCCGGACAAGCACTGGAAGTTCGATCCCGCCGACCTCGTGGAGCGCCGGTCCTGGGACGCCTACCAGGCGGCCTTCGCGGACGCGCTGACCGCGTGCTCCACGCCGCAAGCGCCCTGGCACGTGGTTCCGGCCAACCGGAAATGGTACCGCAACCTCCTCATCGCCCGCACCATCGCCGACACCCTGGAGGCGATGGACCCACGGTTTCCTGCGGCGCGAGGTGACATTGCGGGGATGACCGTGCCGGATTGACCCGGGTCCCGGACGCAATCAAAAGTTGTGGTGCGGGATGGTGTTTCCCGATTATCCGAAGCGGGTCTTCGAGGCGGCCGAACTCTCCGACGGGACGCTGCGGTTCCTGGCCCTGGCCGGCGCCCTGCTCGCCTATCGGTTGCCGCCCTTCATGGCCCTCAACGAGCCCGAGACCAACCTCCATCCGGATCTGCTGGCCCCCCCCCCCCTCGCCCGCATGATCGTCAAGGCGTCCGGGCGCACGCAGGTCTGGCTGGTGACCCATTCCGAGCGGCTGGCCGACGCCATTCTGGCGGAGGGCGGGGCGCACGCCCACCGGGTGATCAAGCGCGAGGGTGCGACCTGGATCGAAGGCCTCAAGCTCTCTCTTGCGCTTTCGCAGAGGAGGACTGAAGGCGGGAGACCGCCAGCCGTCAGTCCTTGTCGAGGCTGAGGTCCGGGGCTTCCGGGTTCTTCATGCCGACGACGTGGTAGCCGGCATCCACGTGGAGGATCTCGCCGGTCATCCCCTTGCTCATGTCCGAGACGAGGTAGGTGGCGGTCTCGCCGACCTCCTCGATGGTCACGGTGCGCCGCAGGGGAGCGTTGTACTCGTTCCACTTCAAGATGTAGCGGAAGTCGCCGATGCCGGAGGCGGCCAGGGTCTTGATCGGGCCCGCCGAGATCGCGTTGACGCGGATCTTGGAGGGGCCGAGATCGGCGGCGAGGTAACGCACGGAGGCCTCGAGGGCGGCCTTGGCGACGCCCATGACGTTGTAGTGCGGCATCCACTTCTCGGCGCCGTAATAGGTCAGCGTGAGGAGCGAGCCGCCGTTCGGCATCAGCTTCTCGGCGCGCTGGGCCACTGCCGTGAACGAGTAGCACGAGATCAGAAGCGACTTCGTGAAGTTCGCCTCCGAGGTCTCGACGTAGCGGCCCGTCAGCTCGTCCTTGTCCGAGAAGGCGATGCAGTGGACGACGAAGTCGATCCCCTCGGGAAACACCTCGGCGGTGGCGGCGAAGACCGCGTCGATCGAGGCCGGATCGGTGACGTCGCAATGCCCGACCACATGGGCGTCGAGTTCCCGCGCCAGGGGCTCGACGCGCTTCTTGAGGGCGTCACCCTGGTAGGTGAAGGCGAGCTTGGCGCCGTGGGCGGCCGCGCTCTTGGCGATGCCCCAGGCGATCGAGCGGTTGTTGGCGACACCGAGCACCAGGCCGCGCTTGCCGGCGAGAAGGCCGCCGACGTGATCGTGAACCGGGTGCGTGTCCGCCATGTGTCACCTGAGCGAGAGCCGTGGCGCGTGCCGACGGGCCCGTCGGGCGACGGTTCGGCGTGTTCGCGCCGGGCATCCTTAGCGGAGGCGCGCCTGGGACGGAAGTCCGGGGCCTGACAGCGCCGGGAGGCCGTCGCGGAACGGCCCGGAGGCTCGGGCCCCTGGTCGACGAACCGCGCGAGGCGACGCTCCTTCAGTCGGCCTTGGCCGCGCGCCGGGCCCGGGCGAACTCGGTGAGCGCCGCATCCTCGCCGCTGGGCAGCATCACGGCCGTGACCGCCAGGAGGTCGCCCCGGGTCCCGTCCTTCTTCGGCAGGCCCTTGCCCCGGAGGCGGAAGGTCCGGCCCGAGCCGGTCATCGGCGGGATCTTCATCTCGACGGCGCCGGTGAGCGTCGGCACCCGGATCGGGCCGCCCAGGATCGCGTCCTCCAGGGGCACCTCCACGCTGCCGCGCAGGTCCGCACCGTCCACGGTGAAGCGGGGATGGGGCAGGATGCGGATCGTCAGCAGCGCATCTCCCGGCGCGCCCCGCAGGCCGCCCGGATTGCCGAGGCCGCGCAGGCGGATGGTCTGGCCGTCGACCACGCCTTTCGGCACCACCACGTCCACGTCGCGCCCGCCCGGCAGGGAGAGGCGCAGCTTCTCTTCGCTGGCCACCTGCTCCAGGCTGACGCTGAGCTCGGCCGCCACGTCCTCGCCCTTCACGGGGCCGCGCTGCGGTCCGCCGGGGCCGGCGCCGGCGGACCGGAAGGCGTCGCCGAAGAGGTGAGAGAAGATGTCCTCGCCGATGCCGCCCCCGCCGCCCCCGCCGCCGGGGGCGCGGCCGCGCGCAGCGCTCTCGAAGTCGAAGCCGCCCCCGCCGCCGCCGCGCCCGCCTCCGAATCCGCCAAAGCCCTCGAAGCCCGTGGCGCGCGGCTTGCCGTCCCCGTCGATCTCGCCGCGGTCGAACTGCGCGCGCTTGCCCGCATCACCCAGGATCTCGTACGCGCTGTTGGCCTCCGCGAAGCGGTCCTTGGCCTTGGCGTCGTCCTGGTTGCGGTCGGGATGGTAGGCCTTCGCCAGCTTGCGGTAGGCCTTCTTGATGTCGGCTTCGCTGGCGCCCTTGGAGACACCCAGCACGTCGTAGGGATTTCGCATCGGTCTTCAGGATTCTCGGTGCCGCCTGGGGCCGGGCATGGGCCCGGCGCCTTCGGATTCGTCTGTCATGTGGACGGCCTGTTGCTTCTCTGCAACGGTCGCGCGCGAGAATTCGCTGCGATTGGCGCGGCGTCAACGCTTCTGTTCGCACTGTGATCCGAACGGACCCGCCATGGCGCGCCGAGACCGCCCTCAGGACGACGCCTTCGCCGCCCGCACCTTGGTCAGGGTCCAATCGCCGCCGGAGGGCTTGCAGCCGGTCCCGCGCACGAAGCGGCTGCCCGCCGGCGAGATGACGGAGGCCAGGAAGTCGCGGCAGACGAGGTCGTTGGCGACGTAGGGCAGACCGGTGGGATTCACCGAGCCGCGCAGGGTCGTTTCCGGGTTGTCCCACTTCACCGGACGGCCGTTGCCCTGCGGATCGAGGGCGACGGCGAGCGCCGCGTTGGCGCGGCGCCAATCCTCGGCGCCGAGGTCGTTGCCGAAGCCCAGCGGGTGCTTGTCGATGCTGCCCGTGATCGTCGGCTCGTCCGGCAGCGCCGCGCTCGTTTTGTCGCCGCGCTTGGCCGCCACGGCCACGGCGCCGGCCGCCGTCTCCTCCGCCTGGAAGGTGATGATCGGCAGGCCGCAACCGCTCAAGCCAAGCAGCACGCTGAGGCCGATGGCCCGCGTGGTCCGTTGCGGCACGGTCCGCGACCGGCGGCGGACACGAATTTCCGGGACGGCTTGGGCTTTACAGTCGCGCCGACGCATTACACCTGATCTCAAACGACGTGTTGGGCCGAAACGTTCGTGTCCCACGTCGGTGCCCCCGACCCGGATCTCACCACAGGATTACGCCTTGGAACGGTTAAGGATCGATGATCCCGCTTCCCGCAGCGCGGCCGAAAACGCCTCGGGGCCCGAAGGCGACTTCACCCGCGCCACCGATCCCTGGGCCCTGTTCGCGGCCTGGATGGCCGAGGCCGAAGCCTCAGAGCCCAATGATCCCAACGCCATGGCGCTGGCCACGGCCGGTACCGACGGCCTGCCGGACGTGCGCGTGGTCCTGCTGAAGGGCGTCGATGCGCGCGGATTCGTGTTCTACACCAACGTCGATTCCGCCAAGGGCGACGAACTGCGCGAGAACCCGCAGGCCGCCCTGGTGCTGCATTGGAAGAGCCTGGGCCGTCAGGTCCGCGCCCGCGGCCCCGTGACCCGGGTCACGGCCGAGGAGGCGGATGCCTACTTCGCCAGCCGCGCCCGCAACAGCCGCCTCGGGGCCCATGCGAGCCGCCAGTCGCGCCCCCTGGCCGACCGGGCGACCCTCGAGCGCGCGGTCGAGGCCCTGGCCGAGCGCTACGGCGAGGGCCCGGTGCCGCGTCCGGAGAACTGGACGGGCTTTCGCATCGCGCCGGTCTCGATCGAGTTCTGGCAGAACGGCCCCTTCCGCCTGCACGATCGCGTTCGCTTCACCCGCGACGGCGAGGCTTCCGATGGCGGGGCCTGGCGAGGGGCGCGTCTCTATCCCTGAGGCGGATCGACGGCTCCTTGCTGGTTTCCTGGACCGGATCGCCGGCCCCTGGCCTGATTCCTGGACCGGATCGCCGGCCCTCGGCCGGATTCCTGTACGAGATCGACGGCCCTCGGCCGTCGGCGCGCCGGCCCCTTGGTGCGTCGCGGGATGACCCTGGATTTTAGCCCCCGCGCCCCTTAGACCTGGGGGTGGCGTGGGGGTTTCTCGGCGGCACGGCGGTTCCGCCGGCCGGACGCCTCCCGATCCTGAAGGAACGGTCTTGGCCTCATCCAACGAACGCCGGCGCATCATGCTGCTCACGGGGGCGAGCCGTGGGATCGGCCACGCCACCGTCAAACGGTTCTCGGCCGCCGGCTGGCGGGTGATCACCTGCTCGCGCCATCCCTTCCCGGAGAACTGTCCCTGGGAGATGGGCCCGGAGGATCACCTCCAGGTCGATCTGTCCGACCCCCAGGATACGGTGCGGGGCATTGAGGAGGTGGCCGGGCGCCTGGCCGCCGAGGGCGGCCTCCTGCACGCGCTGGTCAACAATGCCGGCATCTCGCCGAAGGGCCCGCAGGGCGAGCGCCTGGGTGCCATCGCCACCGAGTTCGGGGACTGGCAGCGGGTGTTTCAGGTCAACCTCTTCGCCCCCCTCCTCCTGGCCCGCGGCCTCTGCGAGGAGCTGACCCGGGCCAAGGGCTCCATCGTCAACGTCACGTCGATCGCGGGCTCCCGCGTGCATCCCTTCGCGGGCGCTGCCTACGGTACCTCCAAGGCGGCCCTGGCCGGCCTGACCCGTGAGATGGCGAGCGACTTCGGCCCCCTCGGCGTCCGCGTGAACGCCATCTCGCCCGGCGAGATCGACACCGCGATCCTGTCGCCGGGCACCGACAAGATCGTCGCCGGCATCCCGCAGCGCCGCCTCGGCACGCCCGACGAGGTCGCCAAGGCGATCTACTTCCTGTGCACCGAGGCCTCCTCCTACGTGAACGGTGCCGAACTGCACATCAACGGCGGCCAGCATGTCTGAACGGGGGGCGCGCCGCGCGCTTCTCGTCGGGCTCCTGATCGCCGCATCCCCCGCCGGCGCGGAGCCGTCGGTGGCGATCCTCGACCTGCCGTTCCGAGCCCGTGCCCTGCGGGGGCCCGGCAGCGAGGTCGCGATCGCGGTGGCGACCTCCGGCCTGCTGCCCCTCGCCCGCTCCCGCAGCGCCAATCCGGCGGTCGTCGAGCCCGAGGCGCCGATCGCCGTGGTCTGGGGCGATGCCGGCGGCGCGGCCCTCAGCCTCGTCGACGGGCGGGTGACCACCACCCTGCTCGGCGCCGAGGCGGTGGAGGGGCTGGCGGCCACCGAGACCCCGCGCGGCGCCCTGCCCGGCTCCCGGCGCGCGGTCTCCGGCGCCTTGAGCGCCCATCTGGCGGATCCCCGGCCGGCCCTGGCCGGCGGCCCCGAGCAGGCCGGCACCCTCGTGATCCGCGAGCGTCAGCCCGTGGCGATGGGCGGCGACCCGAAGCCCGTGCCGGTCGTGACCACCCCTCTCTCGGCCGCACCCGACGCGGCCTTCGCCCTGCGCCGGCCGCGGATCGCCCGGCTGGACGGCAAGCCCATCGTTCTCGCGGTCACGGTCGCGCCCGCCGGCGGGGCCGCCCTCGCCCTGTTCGCCAAGGCCGAGCCCGGTGCCGCGGCGACGCCCGGAGTCGCCTGGACCCTGCTGGCCCGCAGTCCGGAGCAGGCCACCGGCCCGGGAGGCCAGCCCCTGAAGCCGGCTGCCATCGCGGATTTCTCCGGCACCGGCCGGCCCCAGATCGCGGCCGTGGCGGCCCCCGACGGAGCCGGCCAGCTGCAGCTCTGGGCCCTGGAGGCCGGCGCCCTGCGCCTGGCCCGGGAGGCGCCGGGCTACACCAACGTCTCCCCGGGCGAGGGCGAGGTCGACCTCGCGGCCCTGGTCGAGCCGGAGCGCGAGGGCGCGCTCGAGCTGGCCCTGCCGATCGCGGACCGGAGCGCCGTGGCGATCCTCTCCCTGAAGGAGGGCGTCCGCGAGCGGTCGCGTGCCCCCCTGCCCGGCCTCGCCGCCTTCGGGCTGGCCAGCCTCGGCCGTGGCCCCGCCACCCGCCTCCTCGTCGGCCTCTCCGACGGTCGCATCGCCGTGGTGACGCCGTGAGCGGGGCCGATCCGGAGGCGGCCGCGTCGCGCCTGTTCCCGACGCGGCCCTTCGTCGGCACCTCGATCGCGGTCCTGCGCGACGACCGTGTGCTCCTCGCCGCCCGGGCCAACGAGCCGATGCGCGGCGTCTGGACCCTTCCCGGCGGCCTCGTCGAGGCGGGCGAGCCCCTGGCCGAGGCGGCCCTGCGCGAATTGCAGGAGGAGGTCGGGCTGTCGGCCGAGGTCGTGGGCGTGCTCAGCCCCACCGAGATCATCCTGCGCGACCCCGAGGGCCGCGTGCGCCACCACTACGTCGTCCATCCCCACGCGGCCCTCTGGACCGGCGGCGAGCCGGCGGCCGGCCCGGAAGCCCTGGGCGTGCGCTGGGCCACCCTCGCCGAACTCGAGACCCTGGCGACGACCCCCGGCCTCGCCGCGACCGTTCGCGAGGCCTTCGTCCGGGCCGCCCCACGCGCGGAGCCCGCGGCGTGACGGTTCGTGGTGCGGGGATCGTGATCCTGTGCGGCCTCGCCGTGCTGATGGCCGGGCCGGAGGCCGGGTTCGCCCAGCAATCCCGCGGCGGCTCGTCCCGGCCTGCGCCGAAGCTGTCCGAGAAGGAGAAGGAGAAGGAGAAGGAGCCGCCGCCCGCGCCCGAACCGCCGCCCGCGCCCTACGACCGGGACCTGCTCCGTCTCTCGGAGGTCATCGGCTCCCTCGCCTTCCTGCGCGACCTCTGCACCGCGCCCGATGCCGCCGAGTGGCCGGCCCGGATGAAGGCCTTGATGGAGGCCGAGGGCGTGACCCCGAGCCGGCGCGACCGGCTCGCCGGCGCCTACAATCGCGGCTATCGCGGCTACAGCCTGACCTACCGGGTCTGCACCCCCGCGGCCAACGAGGCGGCCGCCCGCTACGTGGCCGAGGGCGAGCGCCTGTCGCACGCCCTGGCGAGCCGGTTCGGCGGGTAGTGATGCCGGTTGGCCACAGGGTGCGGGCCGCGGGCGGAAACGAAGAATTTGAGGGCCCGCGTTAACCGCTTCGCAATTCCTGGCTTTGCGAACTCCTCCGATCGCCCTATCCTCGTGGTTACTCGCCGGGTCGTTCACCGGCGCAAACGATGATGTGGCCCATGCACATGGATACGGTCTCCGCGCCCTTCGAGGCGGATCTCGACGACAAGCGCGTCGCCTTGAGCTACGTCTCGGAAGCGTTCGCCGAGGGCTGTCTCGACGGGCTCGACGGCGACTGCATGGCCCAGGCCGCCCTGTTCGCGGCCTTCCAGGAACTCGTCACGACCTATGGCGAGGAGGCCACGGCCCGCTACGCCGAGGGCTTCCCGGACCGCATCCGCGGCGGCGCCTTCACCACCAGTCCGCAGCATTAACGAAGCCGGGCGCCGCGGCGCTTCACCGGCGCGGACGACCGAAGGGCAGGCGCCGGGTGCCTGCCCTTTTTGCTGCGCCGGACTCAGGCCCGAGGCAGGGCCTCTTCGAACAGCACCGCCTCGCCGCGGGACGGCGCGGTCAGGGCCCCCTCCCACATCACGCCGTTGCCGCGCACCAGGGTGCCCACCGGCCAGCCCGTCACGGTGACGCCGTCATAGGGCGTCCAGCCGCATTTCGAGGCGATCCAGTCGTTGCGAATGGTCTCGCGGCGCTTGAGGTCCACCACCGTCACGTCGGCGTCGTAGCCGACCGCGAGCCGCCCTTTCCGGGCGATGCCGAACAGGCGCTTGGGGCCGGCGCTGGTGAGGTCGACGAAGCGGGCGAGCGACAGCCGGCCGGCGGCGACGTGGTCGAGCATGATCGGCACCAGGGTCTGCACGCCGGTCATGCCCGAGGGCGAATCCGGGTAGGGCTTGGCCTTCTCCTCGAGGAGGTGCGGCGCGTGGTCTGAGCCGAGGATGTCGGCGACGCCCTGGGACAGGCCGTGCCAGAGGCCGTCGCGGTGGTCGGCCCCGCGCACCGGGGGGTTCATCTGCACCAGGGTGCCGAGGCGGGCATAGGCCTCGTCGCCGTCGAGGGTGAGGTGGTGGGGCGTGACCTCGCAGGTCGCCACGTCCTTGGCGTCAGCCAGGTACGCCATCTCCTCCTTCGTGGAGATGTGCAGGATGTGGATGCGGGCACCCGTGGCCCGGGCGATGCGCACGAGGCGCCGGGTCGCCGTCAGGGCGGCCTCCGGCGAGCGCCAGACCGGGTGCGAGGACGGATCGCCCGGCACGCGCCGGTCCTTCTGCGCCCGCAGCATCGGCTCGTCCTCGGCGTGGAAGGCCGCGCGCCGGCGGGTCCGCTTCAGGATCTCGGTGACGCCGGCATCATCCTCGACCAGCAGCGAGCCCGTGGAGGAGCCGACGAACACCTTGATGCCGGCGGCGCCCGGCAGGCGCTCGAGTTCGGGAACCCGATGCGCGTTCTCGTGGGTGCCGCCGACCCAGAACGCGAAGTCGCAATGCATCCGATGGTGCGCTCGGGCGACCTTGTCGGCCAGGGCCTCGGCGCTGGTGGTGAGCGGGTTGGTGTTCGGCATCTCGAACACCGTGGTCACGCCGCCCATGACGGCGGCGCGCGAGCCCGATTCAAGGTCTTCCTTGTGCTCGAGCCCCGGCTCGCGGAAATGCACCTGGCTGTCGATGACGCCGGGCAGCAGGTGCAGGCCGGTGCAGTCGCGCCGCTCGGCGGCTTGCGCCGCCGCGAGGTCGCCGATCGCCGCGATGCGTCCGGCGCGGATGCCGAGGTCGGCGCGGTGCGCGCCGTCCTGGTTCACCACGGTGCCGCCGGTGAGGAGGAGGTCGAAGGGCTGGTCCATTCCGAATCTCCTGGGGCCGTCCGCGTTCCGGACGCACATTGAGACGGGGTCGCGGGCGGCTTATGTCAGGCCCGGACGGGGCGCAATGCCGCCGCCGCTTGTGCCAAGGAGCCGCCATGCCGATCGCCCTGCTGCCGGACCGCGTCGTCGTCACCGTCTCGGGCGAGGACGCGACGAGCTTCCTGCAGGGCGTGGTGACCTGCAACGTCGAGACTCTCGAGCCCGGCGAGGCCCGCCTCGGTGCGCTCCTGACGCCGCAGGGCAAGATCCTGTTCGACTTCCTCGTCGGCCGCACGCCGGAGGGCTTCCAGCTCGACGCCGCCGCCGAGCGCGCGCCCGACCTCGCCAAGCGCCTCGGGCTCTACCGCCTGCGCGCCCGGGTGACGATCGCTCTCGAGCCCACCTTCGGCGTGGCCGCCGCCTGGGACGGGGCCGAGACCGCTGCCGCGGTGACCCGCCGGCGCGACGGCCGCCTCGGGGCGCTGGGCGAGCGCCTGATCTTCGCGCTCGGCGCCTTCTCGGCGGATGCGACCGAGGCCGATTACCACGCCCACCGCATCGCCCTCGGCATCCCGGAGGGCGGGCGCGACTTTCCCTGGTCCGACGCCTTCCCGCACGAGGCTCTGATGGACCAGCTCGGCGGCGTCGACTTCCGCAAGGGCTGCTATGTCGGCCAGGAGGTGGTCTCGCGCATGCAACATCGGGGCACGGCCCGGACCCGGATCGTCCCCCTGGTCGCGGTCTCGGACGAGGTGCTGCAGACCGGGGCCGAGATCACCGCCGGGCAGCGTGCGCTCGGCACCGTCGGCAGCGTCGCGGGCGGCCGGGCCCTCGGCACCGTGCGCCTCGACCGCCTCGCCGACGCCCTGGCGGCCGGTGAGCCCCTGCGGGCGGGTACGGTTCCGGTCGGGGTCGAGAAGCCGTCCTTCGCGACTTTCGCTTTTCCCGAAACCGCGCTGGCCGGCTGACGCAGCCCCAACATCGACGCCGCCGCCCTGCCCGGCTAAACCCTCGGCGATGCTCACCGACGCTTCCGGCCTGATCCACCATCCCGACGGCTGCGCCCGCTGCTGGTGGGCCGGCCTCGACCCCGTCTACGTCGCCTATCACGACACCGAATGGGGCGTGCCGGAGCGGGACGGCCGTGCCCTCTACGAGAAGCTGATCCTCGACGGCTTCCAGGCCGGCCTGTCCTGGATCACCATCCTGCGCCGGCGCGAGGGCTTCCGCCGCGCCTTCGCGGGCTTCGACCCGGAGGCGATCGCGCGGTTCACGGACACGGACGTCGCCCGTCTCATGCAGGATACCGGCATCATCCGGAACCGGGCCAAGATCGTCGGCACGATCGCGGGTGCCCGGGCCTACCTCGCCATCGAGGCGCGTGGGCGAGGCTTCTCGGCCTTTCTCTGGGACTTCGTCGACGGCGCGCCGATCCAGGGGACGGCGCGGGATCGGGCGGGCATCGCCACCGAAACCGACATCTCGCGAAAGCTGTCCAAGGCCCTGAAGGCGGAGGGGTTCGCGTTCTGCGGGCCGACCATCGTCCACGCCTTCATGCAGGCGGTCGGCCTCGCCAACGATCACCTCCTCGGCTGCCACCGGCACGGGCCCTGCGCCGCCCTCGGGCCTCGGCCCGCCGGGGGCTCGGCATGAGCGGCGATCCCGGCCGCGCCTGGCAGCGGATGCTGTCGGGCCGGCGCCTCGACCTCCTCGACCCGGCCCCCCGCGACATCGAGATCGCCGACATCGCCCATGGGCTCGCCCGCGTCGCCCGCTGGAACGGGCAGACGGCCGGGCCGCACGTCTTCTCCGTGGCCCAGCACGCCCTGCTGGTGGAGGCCATCGGCCGCGGAGAGGCGCCGGGCCTCGGCGTCGGCCACGGCCTCGAACTGCTGCTGCACGATGCCCCCGAATACGTCATCGGCGACATCATCTCGCCCTTCAAGGCGGCGATCGGCGATTCCTACAAGGCGGTGGAGCGCCGGCTCCTCACCGCCATCCGCCAGCGCTTCGGGCTTCCCGAACCGGGCGCGGCCCTGTCCGCCCTGGTCAAGCGGGCCGACGGCATCGCCGCCTATCACGAGGCGACGCGTCTGGCCGGATTTTCCGGGGCGGAGGCCGATGCGATCTTCGGCGCCTGCGGTCCCCTCGGTCCCGAGGCCGAGGCGCTGCTGGTCCCCTGGCCCACCGCGGTGGCGCAGGCACGCTTTCTCGCCCGTTTCCATGGTCTCGCGCGCCCGGAGTCCGCCTGATGCCGCATCTCCAGGTCTGCCCCCTGTCCCGGCTGCCCGAGACCCTCGACGGGTCCGGCGCGACCCACCTGATGACCCTGATGAAGGTCGGCACCGCGATCGCCCGTCCGGTGGGGATCCCGGAGGGACGCCACTGCGTCGTGGAGGTCAGCGACATCGTCGCGCCGATGGACGGACACGTCACGCCGGGGGAGCCCCACATCGCGCAGATCCTCGACTTCGCGCGAACCTGGGACCGGGCCCAGCCCCTGCTGATCCACTGCTATGCGGGCATCAGCCGCTCGACGGCGGCGGCCTACATCGTCGCCTGCGCCCTGGCCCCGGACCGCGACGAGGCCGAGATCGCCCAGGCGCTCCGGGCCGCCGCCCCGTCGGCGACGCCCAACGCCCTGTTCGTGGCCCTCGCCGACCGCATGCTGGACCGCGATGGCCGGATGGTCGCGGCGATCGCGGAGATCGGTCGCGGCGCGGAGGCCTTCGAGGGTGAGCCGTTTCGGCTGGACTTCAGCTCCGACCTCCAAGTCGTCGCGTAAGCACTTCGAAGAGAAAGTGATCCGGCTTCGGGCGTCCTGCCTGTCGTCGCGCAGAAACCGGGGGGCGAGGTGTGGCGCAAACGCCGCCCCGGACGACGAAACGACGATCCACCGGCCGGATCGGGTTGTCGGCTTCCGGGCCCGCGGCTTAGACCGTCAGAATCATGGGGTAGTTTAGAATGAGTGTCACGCGACCCGCTGTTGCGTCGACGTCCGGTACGGACGAGCCGGGCCTCGACCTGCCCTTCGAGAAGGCGTTGGAGCAACTCGAGGACATCGTGCGACGCCTGGAGAAGGGGGATGTCCCCCTCGACGAATCGGTGGCGATCTACGAGCGCGGCGAGGCGCTGAAGCGCCACTGCGAAGGGCTGCTGCAGAAGGCCGAGGCACGCATCCAGAAGATCACCCTGGGTACCGACGGCAAGGCGGCGGGCGTCGCGCCCCTCGACGTCGAGTAGGGAGCGGTTCCGCTTCCGATCGAAATTCTTCATTGGCGCCAAGTGATTGCGCGCATGTTTTCCCTCCGGGCGTGAGGTTGGTTCGGTGTCACGGCAAGAAACCTCGCAAGAGAAGACCTCGCAAGACAAGATCGCGCCGGAGCGGGCGCAAGCGACCGCGGT